>JANNCG010000303.1:0-14105 GCA_031386385.1 Myxococcales bacterium | reverse complement strand
GTCGCGATCGCCACCCGCGCGGTTCGCAACGTCCTCCCGCCCACACTCGTAGTGCCGAGTATCGGTGGCCCACCCTCCACACAACCAGCAAACCAGGACACCGATCATGAGTTGCGAAGGACCATCGTCCGCGCGATACTTAGCTTCTTCACGCGAACCATTGCCGAGAAAGTTGTTGCCACCATGAGAGACGACAGAGACGAAAAAGACCCAAACAGCCAACAACAAAACAGCTGGTTTGAAGACGTCGTCGCAGGACTTGAAGCGAAGGGCAAAGCTGAGGGCAAAGCTGAGGGCAAAGCTGAAGGGCTTCGCGAAGCTATTCGAGCGGTAATCAAAACACGTGGTTTTTTTCTCACAAAACGCGCAGACGCACGCATCATTGCGTGCTCCGACATGCCAACTCTGCAAGCGTGGCTCACGCTCGCCGTCACTGCCCCCACCGTCGCCACGATTTTTCGTAAGCGAGCCTGACCAGTATCGCCGTCTCTGCGCAGAGCATGACGCTCTCGGGGCCCTGCGCCTTAGCTCTTGGCGCTCATTTGAGAGCGCCTTGGGTACAGCCCGACTATCTCTGCGGGTCCGGTGGTGGAGGTGCCCGTGGGTCTGGTGGAATTCAATGCCGCCGGGCGCCCTGCGGATACACCTGGCGGTCGATAGCCGGCGGTGGCCCGCTCGCCCCACCCGAGATGCCCGAGAAACGTGAGATTGCTAAACGATCACCTGATCCCGGTGTCTAAGCCACGGATTGTGCGTTGACTGCTTCGTCCCGCCGCGATTCACTTAGCGAGCTCAACACAACTCCACTTGGCCTGCAAAAATTCCATGAAAATTCACTCTCTGCTCTTCGCCACGGTGGTGCACTCCTTGCTCGCCGTCGCCTGCAGTTCGCCCAACACATCCGACAGCGGACCGGGGATGACGGACGCTCTGGATGCGACCACCGGTGATCTGGGGGGCACGCCGGGGGCGACCGATGTACTTCAGTTCGACGGATCCATGCTTGATGTTCGCGGTGATCTTGATGGGGGCATGGGGCTGGATGCGGATCCACGCGACGTCCAATTGTTAACGCCGGACACGTTTGTTGCAAGCTTAACACCGAGACCCATCGCGCCGATGTCTCTGGGGGACGTGACGCTTCGGCGACCCACACTTCGCTGGCAATTGCCCAGCGGAATGGACACCGTCGTCGTCGAGTTGTGCCGCGATCGCGCCTGCACCATGCCCATTGAGTCTCTCCGTGTGACCGGAACCTCCGTTCGCCCCACCCTTCCCCTGCCCGCTCGCAGCGTGGTGTATTGGCGGCTCCGCGGCGCGTTGGTGATGGCGCCTGGCATGGGGTATGGGCCGACGTGGTTGTTTCACGTACCGGCGATGGATAACTCTGGAGCTATAGATACCAGCTATAACGCGCACGTTGACCTCAACGGCGATGGCTTTGACGACGTGGTTGTAGGCGCACCCCTGGCCGATCCCGGTGGACGTCTCAGCGCAGGGACCGCGAGCGTCTATCACGGCGCCATGAGCGGGATCCCGACAAACCCCATCGTTGTCCTCGAAGGCGAGACCGCAGGAGACCGCTTTGGGGGCGTGGTCGCGAGCGCTGGAGATGTCAACGGCGATGGCTTCGGCGATCTTCTCGTGGCGTCTGCCGGCGCTGACCCCGCGGGACGCGTCAACGCCGGAAGCGTGAGCGTGTTTCTCGGCAGTTCTGGAGGCGTCTCGACCCGAGAGCGCCGTGTGCTCTCGGGTGTCGTGGCAGGTGATCAGTTTGGTTTTGCATGTGCAAATGCAGGAGATCTCAACGCTGATGGGTACAGCGACCTGCTCATTGGTGCCAACACCGCGGACCCCGGTGGGCGCGCAGACGCCGGCACCGCGAGTGTCTTTTTGGGCGTCTCAACTGGCGTCTCTATGGCTCCGGCGCGAGTGCTTGAAGGCGCCAACGCCGGTGACTGGTACTTCATGTCCGTGGCGAGCGCGGGAGATCTCAACGGCGATGGATTTTCGGACCTTGTGATAGGGGCGCCGACCGCCACCGCAGGGGGTAGGCTTCAAGCGGGCTCCGCGAGTGTATGGCACGGAAGCGTGAATGGAATCTCTGCTGCACCCACGCGCGTTCTCGACGGCCTGGCGGCAGACGACAACTTCGGCAACGCCGTGGCGTCTGCGGGAGACACCAACGCGGACGGGTACGGCGATCTGGTCGTTGGGGCGTATCTGGCCGATCCTATGGGGCAAGCGAGCGCGGGGACTGCGACGGTATACTTGGGCGGCCCCATGGGGCTCTTGATGGCAGGAGCGCGGGTCCTCAACGGTGGAAACTCCATCAACCGCTTCGGGATCTCAGTCGCAAGAGCCGGAGACGTGAATGGCGATGGGATGGGCGATCTTGTGGTGGGGTCGTTTATCGTCGACGCGGTGGGTGCCCCCGATGACGGGCGGGTGATTCTTTTTCACGGAACCCCATCGGGGATCTCGTACTTTGCTGCGCGACAGCTTGACGCTGCGCCACATAACGATTGGCTTGTGCTCACCGTCAGCGGCGCTGGGGACGTCAACGGGGATGGCTACGCAGACATCTTGGTCGGTGGGTCTCGCTCCGATCCGGGCGGGCGCATCGACGCGGGCTCTACGAGGATCTTTCAGGGCAGCGTGCTGGGGATCCCTCTGGCGCCAACCAGCGTGCTTGAGGGCGAAAACGCCAACGATCAGTTCGGCACTTCTGTCGCTGGTCTGTGGCGCCAGGCCTTGTGTTCGCGCTCGCGCGGATGATTATCGCGTGCCATCTTGCCCATACTCCGCTTGCGAATCGGACCTAGGCTTAACGATATAAAATATAAGCGATGTTCTCGCGAGACAGCGTTGGCACTACCGCGACACAAGCGCGAAAAGAATGCGCTCTATTTTACACTGTCTGCTCAGCCGCTCAGACCCTACAGTTGGTGAGGTGCGAGAAAAATCAGTGAGCGATCCGGCAATAAACCAACCTGCAGCCGAACCCATGAACCGGGCAGACTCTTCGATGCGGCCACATCCAACGCGCTATGTGCATCTTGACGCCGCACGTGCGCGCTATGGCGACCGGGTTGATCGCTTCGGAGCCTATTTGTGGGTCGGAGATCCGCTCGCGGATGACTGTGTCGAGTCGCTCGCACACCTCGCCGCGACTGAGCGCACCGAGCTGGTGGACCGGACGCTGCGCCACGGGCTCTCTGCCGAAAAACTCCGCCATCCAGAGGTCCCCTCGTCCCTGCGCGCGCTTCTTGAGCCGTTGATCGAACCGCCAGTGTGGGTGGACGGCGCGCGAATGAACCGAGGGGGTGCCGCGTTTGTGAGCACTGGGCTCACAGGTGGGCTGGTCCTCGGATGCTACTCACTCGTGTTAGGCTACTGCTCGCCCACCGGAAACAAGCCCATCGCTCGCTCTGGCAGACTGCAGGGCGCGGCCCGACGTCGGCTGGCCGAGACGGCGAAATTTGTCCAAGCGGTGACGGCTCCCGATGGGATGAGGGTGGGCGGCGAGGGCTGGATTTCTGCAGTGAAAGTGCGCTTGATGCACGCGAGTGTCCGCCGCTTGCTGCTCGCCTCGCCCAGCTGGCCAACCGGTGACTGGGGTGTGCCGATCAACGCGTTTGACAGCGCGGGGACGGTCTTGTTGTTTTCGCAAGTGATGCTCGAAGGGCTCCAGAAGCTCGGCGTCCACGTGAGCCGCGAAGATCGCGAAGCGCTGCTGCACTTGTGGCGCTACACTGGCTGTGTGATGGGAGTGCCGGAGCAGCTATTGTTTGCTAACGAGACTGCGGCGCATGAGTTTTGGGAGTTGGCGAGCTCAACACAAGAGCCTCCGGACGAAGACTCACGGATGTTGGCGCATACGCTGCTAGACGACGCCATCCCACCGCCGGGGGCGAGCAGGGCTGCGAAAATTCATAGCAAAAATGTTCGCAGATTGTCGTACGCGATCTCGCGCAAGCTGCTGGGACCGACCTTTTCTGAGCAGCTCGGGTACCCGGCCGGTGACCATTGGGACCGTGTGTTGGATACCGCAGTGAAGCTGCGCAAGGTGCTCACGCACGCGCCCGTTCCCGAGTCGATCTCGTACAAAATGGGACGCCGGTATTGGTCCCAGACGGTGACCAACGGTCTGGGCGGAACCCCCGCCGAGTTCGCCATGTTCGCCCGACTCGGTCAGCTCGTGGGATGAAAACAAGGGCGGGCAGAGGGCTGTGTGACAACCCCACTCCACTCCCATCCCTCCAGCGAAACAACCCTCGGGCCCCACGACCTCGATTGACACAATCCGCCGATTCGATACGTTGACTGGGTGATGAGTACCGCCAAGAGGGTTCAGGATGGTCGCGTTTCTCTCGTGTTCTTTGCGCTGATTGCACTGCAAGCGGTCACCATGCCAACCAACGCCAACGCACAGAGTTGTACGCTTGAGACTCCAGCTGGGATTTTAGTGACGGAGATGCGCGGCTCGTCGGGCTCGTCGATGGTGGCAACGCCCCAAGGGATCGCCGTCACTTGGCGGGAGACAAACCCATCGCGAACGGGCGGGTTCAACAGCGTTCCGACCGTTTTACTGAGCCGCACGCTGGATGCACGATCGCTGGCACCTCGCGGAGCAGCGGTTCGAATCTTCGCTGAACCTGGGGGGCAAACCTCGACGCCTGGGTCGCTTGCGGCATTCGCAGATGGCCGGGTTATTCTCAACGGGTGCACGTGTACCGGGCGCACTGGCGCGACGAGCTGTTCGAGCACAACGCTATTGGGTACGGGTAATATCGCGGCACTGCAAGTGTCGGCCACCGGGCGGGGTGATTGCATCGGACCGTCAATTAGCTCGACGGTGTTGGGATCGGATTTGCTGCTCACCGTGTCCTCAGGTCCGCGCGGGCGAGCGCTCTGGTTGGGCACGGCCGTGACACCCCAGCCGGCCATCGCAGAGCCTGTGAGTTCAGGGTCCGTGAGGCTCAGCGCGGTGAGCCCCACCCAAGCGCTGTATGTACGTCAAGTGGGCGAGGATGTGGTGGGACGATGGGTCAACGCTGCCGGAGCCTCGCCAGGCGGATGGACTCGGCTATCGACCGCTCGCATGAGCACAAGCCTGCCGCAGGTGACGGGTGTCAACGGGGCGGCGATCACGGTGTGGGCCGAACGAGCTATGGACGGGTGGAATTTTCGTCCGCACCTCAGCACGTGGCAACCGGGTCAACAACCGGTGAATCAGTTGCTTGATTTGGGGCCGGCACCGGGAGTTCCGTTGTCGATCACGTCGGTCGGAGCGCCTGGAGCTACCGCTTGCGCGCTTTTGGCCTGGCGTGAAGGCAGCGCGACGGGGCAACCCACCGTGAGCAAAGTGGGGCGCGTCTGCAGCGGGGTTGTGGTCCCCACCTCGGTGATCACCCTTGCGCAAACTCAAGCGGACGCGAGCAACCCCGTTGTGGCAGCCTCTCGTGACACAGCTTATGTGTTGTGGACCGTCCACGGCGATCGACCCTTTGCTGAGCAAGAGCTTCGCGTGTCACGGGTGGTGTGTCGGTAGCGGTCAGAACCGTCGACGGGTCTAGAAAACCCTCTCGCCAACGGTTAAGCGCTCTGCAACTCTGGCGGCGGCAAGGGACCACGCATGACGTGCCGAGGACGCGTGCTGCACTGCCAAGTCCATTCGGTGTTGTCAGATCCCTCACAAAAGCATCGGAGGGCGGGGCCATAGAGGCACCCGCGCACGCCCGTTGCCTGCTGTGGTGAGGGCGTGCAGACTTGACCCGTCCGAGGCGGACGCGCAGGACAGCCTCGGGGATTTGGCGGCCGTGGGTTCGGCGATGCTTGTTGCGCGACGGCCGTTGTGGGTGCAGGAAGCGCGATCGCGATGGGCGCAACAAGCGCAATCCGTCGTAACACCAGCAGCATGGGGCGCGTTGTTTTCACGACGATGTTCATGACAGCGCTGATGCAACCGTGATTGTTCAAAAAGCACAAGTACAGAACAGAACAACTGACCCACCGCAAAGGGCGGCAGGTGTGGTGCACGCAAATGATCCCTTTTGATGCACCACTGGGCAAAACGTTTACTGAGCCAGAAGCCCGCCGTCGACGGTCAGGGTCTGACCAACGACAAAGCTAGACTGCGCTGATGCCAGGTACAGCACAGCCTCGGCGATGTCCGACGCCATGCCCGGCGCCCCTGTCGGAACCGCGGTCTTCGCAAAACCTCGCATGTTGTCGAGCGATCCAAAAAACCGCGCGCCCATATCGGTCTCAATGGGACCGGGCGAGACGGCGTTGACTCGTACACCGGCCTTCACAAACTCGATCGCAGCGGTGCGTGTCATGGTGGTGACCGCTCCCTTGCTCGCCGCGTAGATGGTCGTGCCAGCCATGCCTAGATCTGCCGCGACTGAACTGTTGTTCACAATGGTCCCTTTGCTCTTGGTGAGGTGCGGCAGCGCATGCTTCATCACGAGCCAGGTCCCGCGGACATTGATGTTAAACGTCTGATCAAAATCAGCGGATGCAAGCGTTTCGATGGGGCCAAGCTTGCCCTCGACACCGGCGTTGTTAAACACCACATCGAGCTTGTCGAAGTGCTTCACGGCAAACGCGATCATCTCGATGATATCTGCCTCGATCGCGACGTCGGCGCGAACAAATTTGGCAGTCCCGCCCTCTTTCTCAATCTGCTTCACAACGGCGATTCCCTCGGCCTCGCGGCGAGCGGCCACCACGACCTTGGCGCCCTCTTTCGCAAAAGCTAGAGCCGTTGCTTTTCCGATTCCGACGTTGCCACCAGTGACGAGTACAACCTTGTCTTCAAAACGCTTCATGATCTCAATCCTTTGTTGTCTGCTCGAACCTCTCGAAGCAGCACTGCAGTCATCTTGCGGTGACGCCCCCCATCTCGGTAGAACCCAAATGCGGAAGAGACTGTTGCACGGGATGCAAGAATGAACCACCCTAGCGTGATGGACATGATCCAACACATGGAGACATTTGTTCGCATCGCCGACAGCGGAAGCATCTCGAAGGCGGCGCGATCGATGCGCCTTTCGGTCGCGATGACCAGCCGGCACCTGAGCGCGCTTGAAGAGCACCTCGGCGTGCAGCTCGTCAGGCGAACCACGCGACAGCTGGCGCTGACTGAGCAAGGGATTGAGTTTCTTCGCCGCTCCCGGGCGCTTGTGACTGGCGTACAAGAGGCTCGCGACGCTGTTCGAGCGGGCGGCACAGCGGCAGGGCTCTTAGTGATTAGCCTGCCGGTATCGTTCGGCCTGGCGCAGGTGGGTCCCATGTTTCCGGCGTTGCTTGAGAAGTATCCGCTGCTCAAGCTCGATCTGCGGTTTGAGGACCGCTTTGTCGACCTGTTGACCGACGGAGTGGATATAGCAATTCGGGCCGGCGCACGACCACCAGATAGCCCATACATTATGGCGCGAAAGCTCGGAACCTTTGAGAGAGTTTTGTGTGCGTCGACCGAGTTTATCGCCAAGCACGGCGTCATTCGCTCCATCGACGGGCTGCAAAAGATCCCCTGCGTGCTTCAGGGACCCGCGCCCACGATGTGGAGCTTCGAGACCAAAGACGGACCGCAAGTTATTGAGCTGTGTGGTCGGCTAAGGGTCAACAACGTCTTCTCGATTCGCGAGGCGGTCATTGCAGGGCTCGGGGTCGCACGGCTTCCGCGTTGGATTGTGGACGAAGATCTAAAACGAAAGCGACTGCTGCGGGTGCTCCCCGAGGCGGTCATGCCCCAAATCGAGATCTTCGCGATGTATCACTCCGGCGCAAAGGGGTCTGGGGCGATCCGCGCGACGCTTGATTATTTGCAGCAAGAACTCCCGCGTCGGACGCAAATGACAAAGGCATAGTGTTTGGCGGGACGTTCGTTGCTACCCTCAACGTCTACTCTATGACTCACAAGATTGACTACGTGCACGCCAATGGACTTAAGTTTGCGTACATCGCCGACGGCGAAGGTCCATTGGTTCTCTTGCTGCATGGGTTTCCGGACACGGCGCACACTTGGGATCACGTGCGGCCGTTGATCGCTCAAAAGGGATACCGAGCTGTCAGCCCTTTTATGCGCGGCTACGCTCCGACGGAGATTCCCGCAGAGGATCCCACGGGTGAGCAGATCGCCCGTGACGCGCTCGCCCTGATTGAAGCGCTCGGTGAAAAGCAGGCCATCGTGGTGGGACATGATTGGGGCGCCTCCGCAGCGTATGGGGCCGCCTCACTTGGGCCAGACCGGGTGCGCAAGCTGATCACCGTGGGGATTCCGCATCCGGGCGCAGTAAAACCCTCCCTCAAGTTGGCGTGGGGTGTGCGTCACTTCGCAGCGTACAAGCTTTCGGGTGCCCCAGACCGCTTCGCGAAGGACGACTTCGCCGCGCTGCGATCCATCTACAAGCGCTGGTCGCCCGCGTGGACACCTGATGAGCAAGAGTTTGCTTACACGCGAAAGTCCTTTGCAGACCGCAAGAGCCTCCATTCGGCGTTTGGCTACTACCGCACCCTCTCGCTCGCACTGCCGCTGTTTATGCGGACACCTATCACCGTCAACACGGTCGCGTTTGCTGGGCTAGAGGACCCCGCGGTGGGGCCGAAAGACTACGAAGCTGCGCGCAAGATGTTCACCGGCAGTTATCATGTTGAAGCTATGAGCGGCGGACACTTTTTGCATCGCGAGCATCCCGAGGTGTTCGCAGAAAAGCTGCTCAGCCATCTTTGACAAGCGGGGGCGTGGGGTGGGATTCGGTAGATGCCAGCGCACAAGGCACCCATGCTGAAGCGAGTTGCAGGAGGGCAAGTGATTACCAGTTGACCAACGCGTGGATTAAATGTTCGTGTGTTGCATGAAGCTTAGCCCGATCATTCTCACAGTGGCCAGCTGCGTGGCTGCATGTTCGTCTACGAACACGACCGACAGTGGCCCTTTGGCTCCGGACGGGGGCGATGTATTGCTCGTAGATACGTTCAGCCCCACGGACAGCCCAAGCATCCCGGACGTCCCCAACGTCCCCGCCGACAGCGGCGTGTGTCCCACGGGGACGATGTCTTGCCCTCTGGTCGGTTGCGTCGACGTCCAGAGCAACCTCAGCCACTGCGGTGCGTGCGCAAACGCGTGCCCCATGGTGGTCAACGGCACCGCAATGTGCACCGCAGGCGTGTGTCGACCCACTTGCAACATGGGGTTCGAAGTGCTGGGCGCGTCGTGCGTCGCACCCAACAGCGCCCCGCGACAAGTCGCGCCACTGTCCCTGGGCGATGTCTCCCTCCGTAGACCCACTTTACGCTGGCAATTGCCAGCTGGAATGGACGGCGCAGAAGTGCAGCTGTGTCGCGATCGGGCCTGCACGATGGTGCTTGAGACCCGGCGGGTGATGGGGACATCGGTGTATCCCATGGTCGCTCTTGCCCCCTCGAGTGTGGTGTATTGGCGCTTGCGCGGGACGGCTGGGATGGCAACGGGTATGACCTATAGCAAGACGTGGCTGTTTCATGTTCCGGCCAGGGATAACTCGGGTGGAATTGACACGAGCACGAGCCCTCACTTAGATCTCAACGGCGACGGCTTCGATGACATGGTGGTCGGGGCGACAGGGGCCACCGCGAGGGGCGCGAGCACGGGGCAAGTAAGCGTGTTTTATGGCAGCGCGAGGGGACTTTCAATGGCACCCACACTGATCATTGAGGGCGCCGCAGCGGCAGACTACTTTGGCTGGGCCGTAGCTGGCGCTGGGGATGTGGACGGCGACGGTTTCGGCGACGTGCTGGTGTCGGCCATCTTCGCCGATCCAGTCGGTCGAAGGGATGCTGGTGCAGTCTCGATCTATCACGGCAGCCCGACGGGGATTAACATGCCCGCGCGGGTGCTCGAAGGAGGCGCCGCAAACGAACGGTTCGGCCAGTCGGTGGCGTCGGCCGGGGATGTGAATGGCGACGGCTACGCGGACGTGATGGTGTCGTCACCTCTTGCGTCTCCTGGGGGTCGGATGCTCGCTGGGAGCGTGCAAGTGTATCACGGCAGCGCCGCGGGAATCCCCGCAGTGGCCACGCGGGTGATCGAAGGTCAGACCGCTGGCAATCCGCTTGGAAATACAGTCGCGGGCGCCGGAGACGTCAACGGAGACGGCTTCTCAGACATTGTCCTTGGGAGCCCCAACGAAGATCCCGGCGGACGGATGGATTCGGGGATCGCGATTTTGTATCACGGCGGGATGATGGGGCTCTCGATGGCTCCGTCGCGAGTCATCGAAGGAGTCGCTATTGGCGATCAACTCGGTCATTTCGTCGCGGGGGCGGGCGACGTCAACGGAGACGGATATTCAGACGTGTTGCTCAGCGCTCCGGTTGCGAGCGCCGGTGCGATGGTGAACGTAGGCACTGTGGGAGTGTACTCTGGAAGCGCCACGGGGCTTGTGATGGGCGCTCCAGCACGGTTGATTGGGGGCTTGGACCGGGGCGACGCATTCGGAACGCCCGCAGTCGGAGCAGGAGATCTCAACGGCGACGGGTTTGGCGACATTGTGATTGGTGCGTTTAACGCCGACCCCGGCGGACGGGTGAACGCGGGGACGGCCACAGTGTTTCACGGAAGCGCGATGGGGATTCCCATGGCGGCAGCGCGTGTTCTTGAGGGACAGTTCGAGCAAATTTTGTTCGGCGGTGCGCTCGCTGGTGCAAGAGACGTGAACGGCGATGGGTTCGGAGACCTCCTTGTGGGTGCATACCGATTGGCTCCGCGGGGAGTTGTTCAGGCCGGCGGAGTGAGCGTGTTTCATGGGAGTGCCGTGGGCGTCGGCGTGATGCCTACGATAGGCCTTGAGGGCGGCGCTGCCCAGCAAAGCTTTGGGTTTTCGATCGCGCGCGCCGAGAGAGTCCATCAGCGTCGGACCGTCGGTGCTCGGCGCTGTGGTCTTCGGACCGCGGGCCGAATGAGGATTTGCTCGCAGGGCTGACAGCGCGCAATCGCAGTGCAGCGATCCATGCAAGCGGTGCACTGAGACGCAAGTTGTGCACGTGTGGACTCAAGTTGGGAGTCAACCGCGATGAAAACGGCGGTCCGCCATTAGTGGCATGAACTCTGCTTCAGAGGCCGACACACCCCACAACGTTTTGACGATTTACCCCCGAATCGTCAGAGATGTTGCTCGCCATTTTCACTGGAGTCTAAAAATTCATGTCTAGCGATCAATCAAATGTCAACAAAGCAAGCGCCACTGTGATTGACCCAACGTTTGGAGTCGCCGTCACCACGTTGCCCACAGCACCGTTAAGCGGATTTGTCGTTGTCGTTGGCGCTGATTTCGACGTCACTGGCGATCACGCGCTCGCAGAGGCGCTGAAGTTAGCTGACACTCGCGGGGACGTTCATATTCATGTCGTTCATGTGCTGAGCGACCACCTCGGTTCGCGTCGCGAGGCGATCATCGCGAAACGCACGGTTGAGCTCGAGGATGTGCCGCAGAAGCTGCGCGCTCACATCGAGAAGCGATTCGGACCTGTGCTCAACAGCGCCGCCAAAAAAGTGGTGATGCACGTGCGACTAGGCCGACCCGCAGAGGCGCTCTCTCAACTCGCGGTAGACATCGACGCCGAGCTCATCATTGTGGGGACCCATGGTCGTCGCGGTCTCGAGAAATTTGCGCTAGGCTCTGTGGCACAAAACCTCTTGGAGATCGCACACTGCCCAGTGCTCATCGCGCGGCCGAAAGACTACCGAGGACTCGCGAAGACGCCAAAGCCCGAACCACTCTGTGATGACTGCGTCCAAGCTCGCGCCCGGAGCGGCGGAGAGACGCTGTGGTGTGCTTGGCACGCGCGACCGCACATCCGCGCGCATGTGTATGGGTACGAAGAGCAGTACTTCTCCAACGTACACACAACGACGTTGGTCCCGTAATTCAAGCGACGCACACCGAAGGTCTCAAAAGCTTCCAACGGCGCTGACGCCGAGGCTCGGCCCAAGCCACTGCGGCCCCACTAAGTGAAGGCTCAGCGCAGTTGGCGTACGCAGCTCGCGATGCGGCGAGCGGACGACGTTTACGATAAGCCATGTGAGCCCGCCAAGCATCAATGCGCCACCGCCGATGAGGGAGGCGTTGGTAAGGGTGTTGTACGTGTACGCTTCGGAGCCTCGCGTTCCAGCGCGCCACTGAGCCGCTGCTTGATCGCTGTCGCAAACAAGCTCAGTCCCCGCGGGTCTGCACGATGTGAGTTGCCCGTTGCGAAGAGCAAGAAAAACGCCCGATGTCACCAAGCTCGTGGCCCCCAGCCCCAAAAGCACCCACGGACCTGCGCCGATACGAGCGCCCGCGCTCAGCCCCTGTGGGGGCACTGCGAGACGGTCTTCTCGAGAACCCAAATAGCCTGCCCGAGCCACACCTCTGCCCACCGTCCGCAGGTCTGCGACAATGGTCGTGTGAGGGGTCGTTGCGCTCGCCCTGGTGATGGCAGTGCTTGACGAGTTCGAAGGATTTTCGTTGGGATTTGCACCGACAAGCAGCGTGGTGGTGCCGATGATGGTGGTATTGGAGACAGACGACTGCGTCGCGTGAAACCTCGCCGGAATCACCAGCGACACTGTGCTTCCAGGCTGGCCCCGAAATCGCTCAGTGTGCGGCTCTACTTCTGGTGCGGTTGCCACCAACTCACCCTCACCCGGGTCGATCGCGATCGGAAGATTGTACTCACCTGGCTGAATGGGCCTGTTACCAATCCGCACGGAAAACTGTGGCCGGAGCCCCGATGGAACCGTCACCGTCGCCAACACCAACTGTGCCTGACTCGTCGATGACACGCGGCGACACTCCGCGATGATGACATCTCGTCGCTCCAGCGTCGCGTTGCGAAGAGCTTCACGCACACACTGCTCGGAGTTCTCCATCGCTTCAGTGAAGTGCCCCAACGTCTGTTGCTGTTGAGCCAAAAACATTCGCAGCGACACGGTCATCTCGATGGCCCCCGCTTGTTGCGCCAAAGACAGCGCCTGAACGTGGTTGTTGGCCCGCGCTGCGCTTTGTGCGCGTTCGAGCAGCGCTCGTCGCGCGACAATTTGCCCCCCAGTCAGCGTCGGTGCGACCGGCTCCGCAGGCGTGCTCTGGGCGTGTGCCAGCGTGGGTACCAGCGTGGGTAACAGAGTGGGTAACAGAGTGGGTAACAGCGTGTTTAGAACTGTACGAGAGATCGTGACGAGGACCGGCGAGCGACGCGATGTCTTGATCATTTGTTATGATGAACCGTAGCGACACATACCCAACCCAAGGAGTAGAGAATTCTCTAGAGCCGCTAACAAAGTATGGCTCACTCAACATTTGTTTGTACGCAATAACGAGTGAGACCAGTACAAAACCTATCATCACACATGAGAATCCACTTCGGTCATTGGCAGCACATCACGCTGAGCCTGTTGCTCGGTGCAGCTGCGCAATGTTCGCTTCCAGATCCGAGCACCGCTCGCTACGTCGACGCAGCGGTCATCACCGATGATGTGCCCAATGTGGCCGAACGTAGCTGCGCCGAGATCAAGGCCACGATGATGGCCCGCGGGATGGCGCCCGCCAGTGGTCGCTTCGCGATAGACCCCGATGGAGTTGGCGGAGCAGAGCGACCAGTTGTCGTCTATTGCGATCGAATGACGCCGGCCGAAGGCGCCCCACGAGAGTACCTCGACGTGGATCCGATGAATAACTTTCGCCAAACGTGGCTTGAGGGGCTGGCGTTGAGTCCATGCCAGTGCCAGTGGTTCAAGCGGTCATTTTCTAGGGTTCGCCTGGTGATCTCCTATGCGCCTGTGCGCTATGCGATTGATGGGCTTGATTTTACGTATAGCATTCAGACTGTGGGGCCGCAGATTCCCGGGAGGCCACCGACGTGTCCTCGTGACGGTCGGTTTCCGCCATTGCAGCAGTACAATTTGGTTTGTGAGAACCAAACGGTGGGCAACGTCACGCCCAACTCGGCGCGGGGCAACGAGTATGGCAGCGCTGAGTCCTGCACCCTGGGTCGTCCCTTTGGCGACTCGGGCGGAACGCGAGTCCTGCTAGCGGGTACTGGATTTCGCATTTCTCGCGAGGATCTCTCGCAGTGGGTGA
>JANNCG010000269.1:0-6745 GCA_031386385.1 Myxococcales bacterium | reverse complement strand
GATTTGGACTCCAACGGGGAGTGTGCTCTCGAGCACATGGGCGCCGCCGGTGGGAGCGTTGTTGAGCAGAATGCGCACGAGGTTGTAGCGGTTTCCGATGGCGGTTGGGGGGGCAGCGACGACAACGCCGTCGAGTGTGAGCACGGCGCCGTCAGGAGCGATCACGTCGGCGTAGCTCACGTCGTAGTCGTCAGGAGAGAGAAACACGTAGCGCTTTCGGTACTGCTCCACGGGTTGTGCGTTGGTTTGTGCGGGGTCGCCAAGGCCATCAAGGAGGTGACCGGGGTCGAGGACTGTTCCGCCGGGTAAGAAAGAGGTGACGCCAAACTCGTAGCTCCCGCGTACCTCAAAGTTGCCGGTAACGAGTCCCAAGTCCACGACTTGTCCGGCTTGCAGAGAGCCCGGCGCGCCCACGGGCCGTCCGTTGGGATACTCTAGGTTGGTCTCGTCGTGGTTGCCGTACAACCGCACCACGTGGCTGATGGGCCTTCCGCGGGGATTTGTTGGGACCGTGACAAAGTACCGGGTGCCCAGTGTTTCTGCAGGTGGAATGCTCTCTTCAAGATGGTCGCACGCGCCTCTGTCGTCGGGCATGTACAGACAAGGTGCTCCTGATATAACTTGCACTGGTTGGTCTGCGTGCAGCAGCGAGCCGGACAAATCACCTGTGTTGGTCCCGACCAAAAGGACTACCTCTCCGCGATTGACGTTAAAGTCTACGGTCTCGCCCGCCCTCGCGTTAGGGATTCCGTTGCCGCCGGTGAGCGCTGCGGTCGCACTTAACCGAAAGCGGACAGCGGTGCGATCGTTGAGCCCCGTCACCACGATGTACCCGGGTTGGCGAACATCCATCGAGTTCTGTCCCGCAGGACCCATGATGCGATAGTTGCCCGTCAGCGAGGTGCTCGGAAACAGCAACGAGGCATCGTTGGAGTACGACTTGCAGCCGAAGAGACAGCGCGTGTTGCAAGCAGACCAGTCTCGTCCCATGGGGCCCCCTCGTGGACCGTACTCAATAGGATTGAACTGAAAAGCCGTCACGGGGCGCGTGGTACTCACGTGATAAGCGCCATCGGCGACCCGACGACTATCGAGGCGAGGCGCGAAGGCCTGTGGATCGGTATCACAGAGTCCGGTGTACTGTTTGAGCGCATCTACCCACGGAACATAGAATTTTTGCAGGCTCCGCGGCGCAATCGTCCCTCGCGCGATCTCCATCGCTCCACGCGTAATCACGACACCCGCTGGCTCGTCCCCAGCGTTTGAGAGCACAATCGCGTAGTCGAAATATTTGCCCACCACGTTTGGCGTCACCGTGGGCCAAAAGTCACAGCCCACATAACTGTGATTGTCCGCAGCCTCAGCACACGTCACTGGATCCGGAACAAACGGCGGATCCACGCCAGGGACATCCGTCACCGGCCCCAACCCATCCGTCCCCAGCGGTACGACACGATCAGCTGACGGATCCGCAATATCCATCGCATTGGGACCTCCATCTGTTGGCAGAAACGTCGGCCTCGGCGCGCAAGCGGCCAAGGATGTCAGCACGGCCATGCCAGCCCAGAGGAGCTTTGATGTCTTGAGTCCGCTGGCTTGTTTAAATGTACAAACTGGGAGAGTGGTCCGCTTGGAGATCATTCAGACGCCGGATGCAATTGTCGTGCGCAACCGACGGGGCCGTAGGGCTCAGTCGTTTGCTCGCAAATTGGCAGGTTATTTCACTCGCATCGCGCGCCACAACAGCGCGAGAATTCCAAACGCGCTGAGCGCTGCGAATCCCTGGGGGATAACTCGCCCATTATGGCCTACGGGCTTGCTCGCCGCCGGAACGGCCGCGCGCGCGGCACGACCCCCGCGCAAACCCAGCTCGGGCACCGCGGTCTGCACCACCCGCTGAAGCTCAATCCCCGTCCGTGGCTGAGCCGTCAGATCGGTCGCTGCGACGATCCCGTGTTGGGTGTACCCCGGCGTTGGCTGCGCGCCCCAGCGGTTTCTGACAGGGTGTTCGCACTGAATGGGGCCATCCCAGAGATGGCGAATGGCATAGCGCGCTTGAAAGTTGTTCATCGTCGAGCCTGCTGGGACCGCGCCCATCTCAAGCTGCGACGTTCGCGGATCAACGACATGCTCGCGACCACCGACCACGGCTCCGGCTTCGCGAAAAACCAGGTCGTTGCGAAGGGTCTCTTGGTTATAACGAGTGTGCAGTCGGGTGACGTTCATACCGTAGGCGAATCTCGAGATGGGGCGTCCCTGGACTCGGCCGTATTGGTATTGGTGATCGGCGGTGCTTCTCGATGGATCAATCACATCCACGCCCAGCGAGAGCATGTCATCGGGGGTGAGTGTGACATTTGGGCCGGGGCAGGGATCGCAAGAGCTGGTGCTAAACCACGAGTACTCAGTGACCACGGCCCGCTGGTTCATTCGCGCCATCGTGAGGTCAAACAAGCTGTTATAAAACGCACCAAATCGCTCTCGAACTGAGTCTTCGACGTCCAAGTTTGTGGGGATAAAAACATTGGGAATGTTCGCTACCTCAATCCGTGATGTTGGGTGAAGCATGTACACAATCAGGTCTTGCTTCTCCGAAGCGTTTAGCAGTCCCAACCGGACGGGCAGACGAAAGTCCGGCGTATCGTAGTGAAAGCGCAATGGCGACAGTCGCACGCCACCGTTGGGCTTGTGTTGTGCCCGCGCGAGGTTGACTCGGGCGACGAAGAACTTCATCCCCTCGCGCACATACGGCTCTAACAGGGGCGCCGCGCCAGTGGGAATGTTGTAGTGGTTTTGGTGCAGCCACGTCTCAAGCCCCGAGGACTGCGTGGCAGAGAGCACCAAGATCTGATACTCGCCGACCTCAAATCGCGACTCAATTCGCACACCCAAATCCACGGGTCGCGAGTCCGAAGACTCCATCAGCGTCATCCCTGTGGCGGTCACCATTGTTCTCTGCAGGTCGTCGCCGCCAAAGTTGTACTGCGGCTCGGGGCAGGGATTTTGCTCCCAGTATTCAACCAGTCTGGGTGCGGTGAGCGTCTCAATGCGCTGAAAGATATCGTGCGGCAGCACACGCACATTCTCTTCTTGCAGCACGATCGGCACCGGAACCACCATCGCAAAATTCTCAGGCGGCCCGTCGTAGTCGTTGCTCATCGTGAGCACCGTCCGCTGGCCATAGCGCATCATCGCGACGCGTGTAGCCTTGTTGGTGAGCTGCTCACTTGAACCGCTGACATAAAATCCGCAAAACGCCTCCGCCTCAGGGGCGGTGGTGAGGGCGCTCATCGCGACACAGAGCGAGAGGGCCGTTAGTGCATGTTGGCTGCGCATCATGAGCGCGAGTGTGCAACCAATCGAGCAAGCGCTCCAACCCCGAACGCTTCAACAGTGTGGATTTTATCCGAGGGAAGGTTTGTTAGGTTCGCACCGTAGCCAGCATTTTTGCAGCAATCTCTATGTTGCGGGCATCCACGATCCGTGAAAACCCGGAGGGACCGCGTGGGGCAGCTCCCACTCGGCGAGGGTCGCGAGCGAGTCCGGATCCAACAGATGCATCACGGACTTTTCGCGTGTGGCGTCAAAGACCACGACCATGAGTACAACTTTTCCGTTGTTGTCTGTGACCGGCACCGCTTCACCCGGGATGTGGGGGTAAAAATCGCGCACGGTGGTGGGCTCACCGCGACCGGCAAACCGAGTGATGGTCGTGAAGATCCCTCGGGTGAAGGGCATTGCACCAGCGACGGCCCAGACCACTGCGTCTCGGTCTGGGGACTGCGCCTGCATCACCGACGGCAGCTCACAGGGCGTGTCAAACAGCTGACGGTGTGTGACGACGCGAGCCTTCAGATCGAGTGTATATTCAGTGAGAAATCCCAAATTCTTTCGATCGATGATCACCGCATTTTTCTCGACGTCATCGGGGTGCGCGAGGTCTGGATAGCCCGCGCTTCGCACCACGCGGCAGTGGATTTTTTCGGCGCTCTCTTGCGTCACCGAGGCGTGGTGAAAGATAAAACACCCGGGCGCGTCTAAGATGATCGGAGCAGCGCCACCGCGGCGAGGGATGATCCAGATTTTTGTGGGTCGCTGCGCGTCGTACTGCAGCCCCGAGATGGGGGTTGCGATCCCAAGCATTGTGCGCAACATGTCAAAGCGCGCGGGGCACAAAAACAGGATCTGATAGTCCTTGGTGAGCGAGAAATCGTGTACAAAATACAGCGCGTCGAGCAGATGCTCTTCGCGATGAGCGACCTTGCCAGCGGGACTTACGCGGTACAAAAACAGGCGCTGCTTGGGTCCGTTTGCCAGGCCAAAGTTGAACATCTCTCCCGTCTCAGGGTCAAGCCGAGGGTGTGCACTAAACGGAAGCTCACGCCCCGCGCCTCGGGTCCACCAGGTGAGCTCATCAAGGAGCTTCTCGTCAAAATTCTCACGGGATACGGTCTCTAACGTTTGGGGATCGATCCGATGGGGTGCGCCTCCCTCCCACAACGCGTATAAGCGATCTTTGTGCACAAATGCTGTAGTATTTGCGGCATTTTTGAACACTGGATCGAAGGCGTTTTTGAGCAGGCCGCCCGGCTTCGCAGTGCCGATCGAGCGGTACAGTAGGCGCTGTTCGCGCTGCTCGCGGACATACTCTTTGGTGCGCACGTACCGGTTGCGATAGTGGACGGTCTCTCCGTCAAACGTAAAGCTTTGGATGTGACCGTCGCCGTCAAAGATGTGCTCGTAGCGAACGCCAAACGCGTGCATGCGACCGGGGCCGTTGCGAAACAAGGTCCCATGAAGTGACGCGGGTGCACGTCCGTGCGTCAATTTGAGCTCACAATCGTACTCGTGGACCACGCCGACGTGAGCCTTTTTCCACGCTTTGGCGGCGATCAGGCTTCGTGCTGCTTCGGACAACGGTGCGCTGGGTGGGGTTTGTACAGAGGGTTGCGTCCCAAGGTTAGCGTCGGTGCTCATGCGAGGCGATATCCCTCTTCGTCGAGGACACGATCGACCTCGTCGCGGGTGAGTGCGCGGCTGGATTCAACCACGGCGTGGCCTACGGTGACGGTGACCTGGGTCACTCCTGAAAGCTGCTCGAGAGCCTTTTTTACAGCCCCAACGCAGTGTTCGCAGGACATGTTTTTGATGTCGTATTCAATCTTCATCGCTTGGTTTGACTTAGAATTTGCACTCTTCTGTCCTCCACTGCCACAATTGATTTGCGCAAAGTGAACGACCCTCCTGGCAACCCGCTCAAGGCACTCCCTCCCATGCAGCAGCTCTTGGACGCTGCAAAGTCTGCGGGAGTCGCGAGAGATCTGTCGGCTTCGCTGCTTCGAGAGGTGACCAGCGCGGTGCTCGAGCAGCTTCGCACGGGGCTCAAGCAACAAATTTTGCCCGCCGAGCGTGAGCTTCTTGTGCTCGAAGGCCTTCGTTTGCTCCGGCTCGCGGTCGCCGCACACAAGGTGAAAAAACTGCGGCATGTGATCAACGCAACGGGTGTTGTTTTGCACACCAATCTCGGCAGAGCGCCGCTGAGCGCGCACATTTTAGCGCAGCTCAACACGGCTTCTGCGGGTTATGCAACGCTTGAGTACAATCTCGCCGAGGGCCACCGAGGAAGGCGTGATGACCTCGTGCGCGCGCAGCTGTGTGAGCTAACGGGCGCTCAGGACGCGTTGGTGGTGAACAACTGTGCGGCGGCGGTGTTGCTCGCGTGCACTTGTTTTGGCGCAGGGGGTAAGGGGTTTGTGGTGTCGCGTGGTGAGCTGGTTGAGATCGGTGGGGGATTTCGGGTTCCGGATGTGATTACGGCTTGTGGGGCGCGGCTGATCGAGGTCGGGACCACCAACAAGACGCGCGTGGCGGACTATGCAGCGGTGTTTAGAGCCGAGGCCAACGTCGCTGCGATCTTGTCTGTCCACCGCAGCAATTTTGCCATAGTTGGTTTTACCGAGTCAGCGGACGTTGCCTCACTGGCCCAGCTCGCTCATGCGCAAGACGTATTGCTTCTTGAAGACCTCGGCTCTGGAGCGCTGCTTGATTTGAGCTCGTACGGGCTGCCGCCTGAGCGAACGGTTCAGCAGGCGATTGCCGATGACGTGGACGTGGTGATGTTCTCAGGAGACAAGCTTCTAGGTGGCCCACAGGCTGGTTTTTTGCTTGGAAAATCATCCTCTATCGCAGCCCTTCGTGCGCACCCCTTGATGCGCGCGCTACGTCCGGGGCGTCTGGTTTTCGCCGCACTTGAGGCAGTGCTGCACAGCTACCAAAGTGGTCACCCGTTGCGTGAGCTACCCGCTCTCGCGGCGCTCACTACGAACAAGAGTGAGCTTCGCGCGCGCTGTGCGCTTTTGTTAGCTCAACTGGAACAATCTTTGATCGAGGGCAGTTCTTTCATCACGGGCACCATGCCCTCATCGATCAGCATGACCGAGGTGAACAGCACGGTGGGCGGTGGAACCCTTCCAACCGCGGCGCTGCCGTCTTGGGCGGTGAGCATTCGCTATGAAAATCAGGCCGATGTGATCGCCCTTGAGCGCCGACTGCGTACCGACATTGACACACCCATCATTGGTCGAATCGAAGCCGGTGCGCTACTGTTAGACGTCCGAACGATCTTTGATCACGACCTGGCAATTGCAACTAAGGGACTTGCGCAAGCGGTCATCACTACACACAAAGGCACCTAACCGTCGGAGCTACACCTTAAAGTGAAATCGCGCGCGAAGCCAAAGCAGGC
>JANNCG010000253.1:0-3447 GCA_031386385.1 Myxococcales bacterium | reverse complement strand
AGGCCACCGAGGCCACCGACTGCAGCGCCGGCGATTCCTGCTCCGAGCGGTGAGATCCCGTTGCCGCCTTGGGGACCATAATAGCCTCCCTGGCCACCGTACGGTGCATTGGGGTCTCGATAGCCGCCGCCGAATCCAGGAGCCTGTGCAGCTGCGGACCTTCGGCGCGCGGCAAACACAAGCGCCAGCACGATGCCTCCAACTAACAGCAATGGAAACACGAATCCAACGCCTCTACCTGTCGATGACTCGCTCTGATTTCGATAGCTTCGACTCGGGCGAAACCCTCCCTGGTACGGATAGTTCTGCTGCCCCGCTTGCGGCAGCATCGCTGGGCCCGTGCCCACGCTAGAGTTAGCTGTCGCGAGAATTCCCTGCATTCCACCACGCCACTGCCCCTGACGAAAGTACATGTCGCCAGAGTTTTCAATGGGACGCCACATGTTTGGTGCGATCCGGGTTGCCACACCAAAGTGCACGCTCGTCCAATGCGCAGCAGGCGCAATCGCGATCACGACCATCGACGGAGCGGTGACCTGTGAGCCCGCAAACCGGTTGAGATCTTCGCGGGTCGCAAAGCCATTGGTCGTGAAAATTCTCACAGAAAATGGATACGCCGCGACCGTAGCCCGCAGCCCATCCAGATCACCGGGGGCCAACAGTTGCGCGTCATCGCGCACATCAAGCCCCCCTGCGTACACCATGGGTGCAGCGGTGAGTACGAGTGCAGCGGCGAGCGTCGAAGTAGCGAGTTTTGCAAACATCAGTGCGTTTCCTCTTTTCGTGTGTTCCGCGGTGGGGACCCTCGGTTACGAGAGCTTAGTATTGGTGCAGTGACCCCCGTTGGCAAGGTATCGCTTCACCAAGTGCTTTGCATCGCAACAACTCGCCCGCAACCGTTCGTATAAATCCCGCACGTTTACCAAGCGATTGTCACGCTGCACCTGCACCTTCGCGTGCGTGCAGGCGGGCCCTTGTCGTCCGAAATAGGCACCCAGCGCGGTAAACAAGCCAATCACCAACATCAAAATCCCGCAATACGATCCCAGCAGATCCGCCCCACACCGATACGGAGGCCGCTCTGGTCGCACCCCCCGCGGCCCACTTTGCTGCAGCTTGTCCACCCTTGCGATCACTTGCTTGATCGCATCAAGCCAAGCATCGCGGCCAACATTCACCCCAACACTGTGCGCAACGCTCTCTCCCACGCTTTGCTCAAGCCTCAGATCGTTTCCAATACCCACCGATATCCAGTGCCTCCTCGGCGCGATCCCAATCACCAACATCGACGCGACATCCACCTGCGCCAGCACGTACCGCACAAAGTCCTCCCGCCGCTCGTGCGCATTTGTCGTGAAGATTCGCACCTCAAAATCAAGTCCCCGTGTCGCTTCTCGCAAGGCGTCTGTCTCGCTCGACGAAAACACCCGCGCATCATCTTGCACATAAAACGACCCCGCGTGGCAAACGGATGCCACCGTCGTCACGAGAAGCATCGCCAGCGGAGCGATCAGTGCCGTCAGCACGCTTTTGTTAAACATCACCGCTCACCAACTCTAACAACTCACGCGGCACCGTGTCTATTCACACATTTCATCACAGCGCTGGAGGCTTCGAATGTGAGCGGAATTTTTGAAGCGCGGCACAGTGCACCCTACGCCGCAGCAAGACAGCGGCGCAGTGGCCTTCGCGCAGAGCGCTCAGGAAATCCCCTCGTCATTGTCATTCCTCGGGGGTCGTTGGAGATGCTTTGAGCGTCGAGCTAAGGGTCCATGTGAAAGAGGCTCTCAGAGATCGTCTGAGTTCAGGGTTGGTTGATCGACCGCACGCTTCAGTGCCGCAAGAGCATCTCCCACCAACCCCGAGGAATGACAATGACGAGGGGATTTCCTGAGCGCTCTGCGCGAAGGCCACTGCGCCGCTGTCTTGCTGCGGCGCGCACGGCGACGTTGCAAAAGTCCTTCAAGCATTCGAAGCCTGCAGTCACTGCGATGAATGCTGAGAATAGCTGTTGGCACGCCGACCGCACGGCGCCCGTGCCGAACGGCTCCCACTTTCCTCACCTACCTAGTCATTCGCGCGGGCTCAAATCCCTCACCGCGCTCAGCAAATAACCAGCAAATCACCTCACCAAATCACACTCCTCCAAATTGCAACCCACTCTTCACGCTCTGCTCTCCGTGTTGACGCAAGGGGTCTCTGACTGCAAAATGGTTTTCGTTCTGTCACTGCTCTCGACAGAGCCGGGACCAAAGTTCCGAAGACCGTGACTGCACATGTTGTGCGGCTCACGTAGTGCTGTTTTGCGCCTGCAAAACGCACGCTTTTCTGCGCGCTCAAATCGGAGATACTCACATGCCTACATCCATTCCATACGATCCATCCCTTGAACTCGGCAACATTGTTCCTCAGTCAAAACTTGATTTCGTCAAGCAGATTGCCGATCTTCAAGCGCCCATTGACGCCGCCGAAGAGGCCTTCAACTCATCGGTCATGACGCTGCGAAGTTTTAACCTCACTGTCGCTGAGCTGCTCAACCTCGACATTGACGTGACGGACATGAGCAAGTCTCGCGACGAGGCGCAAAAGGCGGTGAAAGACCGCGCAAGCGCACTCGCAACGCAACGAATCAATGGTCTCACCAAGATCTCTCCTCTTCGAAGCAAGCTTGCGCTCGTCAACGACAGCATCGAGTCGCCGATCGATTACAACCGCACAGCGATCAAGAAGATGCCGCTGTCCGCCGACTCGCTCAAGATGGACGCGCAGTACTTCTCGTTTGACTCAAACGCGCAGGGCTCGCAGAGCGTCATGGCCTCGGTCACGGCATTTGTCAGCGGAGCCACAAGCATCTTGGGGACCAAGCGCAGCGGTGAGTTTACCTCGTCAGTGCAGTCACAGATCTCAAGCACGCAAGAGCACCACAACGTGGACGGCGTGCTGATTATCACCGCGAGCTGCACACACAAAGACGCTGCCCTCCTCGCCCCCTTCTACCTCGACGTCGACAAAGCCATCCGCGTATGGAACTCAGTCTTCAAAGACGACGCCGACAAAATCAAGCCCACTTCGCTCAAATCCATCCAAGCCATCGCTGCAAAAGAAGACACCAGTGAGGCCAAAGCGCTCAACATCCTGTCGGGCGCCACGTTTGGCTCGAGCTTTGTCGGAATGGTCCACGTGCTCAAAAACGAAGACACACAGACGAGTCAAAAAATGATCGCTCTCGCCTCAAGTCTCCAAGGTCAGATGGAGACCGGAAGCTGGTTTGCCAGCGCCAAAGGCGGGTTCGGCGTGGACGCGAATTTTGCCGATGACGTCAAATCCATGCTGAGCACGCAGCAGATTTCATCGACCGTAAGCTTGGTCACCATGGGATCGATCCCATCGATCAAGTCCAACGAGATCAATATCGGAGTCAAGCAGTTCGCCGACTTCGACCCCGCC
>JANNCG010000173.1:0-3646 GCA_031386385.1 Myxococcales bacterium | reverse complement strand
GCGGACATCGGTCTGGTGGCTGAACAAGGCGACGCCAAGAGCTTTGTCGGCACCGAAGGCTTTATTCCGCCGGAAGGCCCCGGCAGTCCCCAGGCGGACCTCTACAGCCTAGGCAAGGTGCTCTACGAGATTGTCACTGGTGAGACGCCGTTTGGGACCGGTCACGCGATCGCCGTTTTGGGTCGTGTGTTGCTCGACCCTGCCGCGCCGTTGAGTGCGGTTGACCCTGGGACGCCCACAGCGCTCTCGATGCTGGTGGCCGCGTTGCTGGACAAAGACGTAAGGCGTCGTCCTGCAAACGCGGATGACGTGGCCACGTCGCTGGGCGAGCTGCTGGCAGATGTGGGGCTCAAGCGATGGCTTGATGCGCCTCCCCGCTGGCATGCGGCGCTTGATGAAACCGTCGCCTCTTCTAGCCCAGGGCTACACAATTTAGTGCGTGCAGAGCGGCGATGGGTGGCGCTTCTCGCGGTACGATTCTCTGGAAATTCACCGATCGAATGGATTCGTGCGTGTGAAGAACGTGGCGGCCGTGTCGAGACCGTCGGGGCGGCAGTGTTTGTCGGATTTGGGCTCTCGGCAACCCGAGGAGACGAGCTGGCGGTGGCAGCGCGGATGGCGTTGGAGGGCCGGGTCTATGGCGCACGCTCAGCGCTCGTTGCGGGGTGGGCAGAGCTGCGGGGCACCAGCGCGACTACGGGCCCACTGATCGATCGGGCTGCAGAAATTCTCTTACACACATCACAGACTGAGATTCGAGTTGTTGCCGACGGGATCGAGCGACTTGAAGAGCTGTTTGAGTTTCGCTCTCTTTCAGACGGAACCTCGCTGCTGCTGTCGGCGAAGCTCATGAGCGGCGGACAGCACGAATCTGCGCCCAAATTGCTGGGAAAAACGAGCAAGATCGTTGGGCGCGAGAAAGAAATCGCGCTCCTTTCGGCCATCGTTGAGGAGTCGACACAGGAGGGATCACTGCGCGTGGCGGTGATCAGCGGTGAGCCGGGTCTGGGCAAATCGCGGCTGCTCCATGAGCTTCGTTTTCGCTCGCGAGCTGCCGAGGCTCCGAGGCCGGTCTGGCTGCTTTTGCGGGCAGATGCAATGACCGCCGAGACGCCGTTTTCTCTCTTGGTGAACACGATTCGTGGGGCCATTGGCAGCGAAGATCGTGAAGAGATCTATCGGTGGCTGTGCAAAACGACCGCCAAAATACCTACTGAGAGTCAAACTAGTCTCTTGCAAGAGTTGCTGCTAGGGGTCGCCGAAATTGATCACCGAGACAATCAAGCCGAGCATCGCGATAGAGTCTTTGAGCTCATCGATTGGTGGCTAGGAGCCCTGATCGAGACCAGAGTCGTCGTGCTCGCGATAGAGGACTTGCACTGGGCCGATCGGGCGTCGGTCGAGTTGATCGGCCGGCTTCTTGAGCGCCGCACTGAGTCTGCCTTGGTGCTGCTGGCGTTTGCGAGGCTGGAGGTTGCGACCCGTTTTGCAAACCTGTGGCGTGGTGTTGCACGCACCGAGCTAAAGCTGTCTCCGCTGTCAGAACGCGCTGGAGAAACGCTGGTCTCCGCAGCACTTGAGCTCGACGCAACAGAGCGAAAGGCGATCGTTCGTCGGGCCGGTGGCAACCCGTTGTTTCTTCAAGAGCTTGTGCGGGCCCGTGCTGCAGGCATCGCCACGCTTCCAGCGGCTGTGCACTCGGTACTGCAGGCCCGTCTCGACGCGCTCGGTCCCGAGGTGCGTCGTGTGGCACAAGCAGCGAGCGTGTTTGGGACGCACTTTTGGGCTGAGGGTGTCGCCGCGCTGCGTGGAGCTCGTCACGTGGGAGCGTCGCTTGTCGCGCTCGAACGCGCAGAGTTGATCACGGCCAAACCGTCGAGCTCCCTTGCGCACTGCACAGAGTATTCGTTCTCTCATGCACTCGCGCGAGACGCGGCCTATCAAATGCTCGTTGTGACTGAGTGTGTTGTGTTGCACAGCGCTGCGGCTGAGTGGCTTCTCTCCGTGGGTGAGCGAAGCTCGGCCGTTCTTGCGCAACATTACGCGCTCGGCGGCAGACGGGCTGAAGCTGCAATGCATTATCGAGTGGCCGCGCGCCGGGCACTTTATGAATCAGCGTTTTCAGAGGCCGTCGAGCACGCAGCACGTTCGCTTGAGCAAATCTCCATTGGCGAAGACGCCATCGACGCTAGATTGTTGGCCGCGAGCGCCTACCAGGCCCTTGGAAACGTTGAAAAAATGCTCGAGTTTGCCTCCATCGCCGAGCGAGATAGCGTGGCAGATCCAACCCGCGCGATTCACGCTCGCTCACTCTGCGCCGACGCCCAATATGCGTTGGGATTTTTGCGCGAAGCCGATCAGACCCTGCGTTCGGTGCTCGAAGAGAGTCACGCATCACTCTGGTCCGCGCGCGTTTTTGCGCTCGTTCGGCTTGCAGAAGTTGACCTAAGCTTTGGCCGAGCAAACGAAGCTGACACCTTGATTGACGAGGCGCTCGGTTGGCTTGAGCGCGGAGAGGGTGAGATCTTGACTCGGTTTCGCGCCCGCCGCGTTCGTTCGCTCGCGATGTACGCTGCGGGGGATGTCGCCGCGGCCGTGCTTGCGGCCGAGACCGCTGTCGCCGAAGCGCACGCCGCCGGACACCGTGGCGCAGTGGTCGAGTTGCGCGCGACGCACGCGTGGCTGTTGCTTCGAATAGGAGCTATTTCGCAGGCAAAAATTGTTCTGTCGCTCGCGGAGCAAGAGAGTGTGCAGCTCGGACCGCTCGGTGTGACCCCTGAGTTAGCGCTCATCGACGCTGCGATTGCGACCGAAGAAGAAGATCCTGTTGTGGCAACAACGAAGTGCGAGCAAGCGATCGCCTTGGCCGAGCAGCGTGGTGTGAAGCGGATTGCCTACGGAGCCCAAGCCCGCTTGTGGGCGTATCAAGCGATGGTCGCAGCGGGTCCCACCGACACATCCCCAATGAGCAAAACACTGACGCACGCTGCCAACCTTGGGAGCACCGGCGCTGCGATCTATGCGGCCGCCGCGATCGGCGCGCTTCGAGCTAGCTCACTGCCTACGGCCCTCACTCTCAGTGAGCAGGCGGTGGCTGCTTTGGGTCTACGGGCAGAGGTGCTTGAGGGCGACTCGTTTGTGCGGAGGGTGAGAGCGACTATTTTTCTCGCTGCGGTGCGAACACGTGAGGCGGACGCGATGCTGTTTCGCGCGAGGGAGCGTGTCACTCGACGCGCGTCGAGGTTTCGCGAGCTTGAAGCGAGGACTGCATTTGTTCAGGCTGTTCGCGCGCGAAGGATGCTTCAGCAGTTGTGGATCGCCCGGTTGGGGGCTTGATCCAAGGGTCAGTGGCCCGCGCTCTAGATGCTCTGTGAAGCTGCCTTTTTTCGGCTCCGCAAAAACTCGATGACCAATGGCATCACGCTGACAACGATAATCAACAGTGCAATTTTGTCGACATCCTTAGGGTTGATGATCTTACCCAAAAAGAACCCAAGAGCAGTCATTGAGACGACCCACGAGATGGCGCCGACGATGTTGAACATCAAAAATTTTCGATATGGCATCTGCCCGATCCCCGCGACGACGGGGGCAAACGTTCGGACGATAGGGATAAACCGCGCCATGATGATCGTCTTGCCGCCGT
>JANNCG010000164.1:0-5168 GCA_031386385.1 Myxococcales bacterium | reverse complement strand
GCGCGTTCTGAGCGGCCTCGTCAGCAACGTCGTCAGGGCTGCGATGGGGGTTGGGTTTGGGCATGTTCGCGGTTCCATTCTCCGCCCTTCGGTACATATAATTCCAGAGGTGACTGTCTCATTCGTCATTGGCACAGAGGGACATCGGACTGTCTCCGATTACGGTACTCGAACTAGCGAGCCGCGTTTGGGAGGATCCCACCTGGTTTGATCGCATTCAAATGGCCGCACAGACTCTCATTGATCTCAGTCCGAGACCTCTCCCCGACCCGGAACAACGGATGGAAGAGATCACGAAGGACGCAATCCTTGCAAAGGATTCGTACTCTCATTGGCACACACTGATTGAGACTATTGCGCATGCACCCGACCTGAGCCAGCTTCAGAGCGGGTTTGATGACTATAAGACGGCATCTCGACGATCGGGAAATGTCGCCCGAGTGGCAACGTACCGCGCGCAGTATGAGCAGCAATACGTGACTGACATGCTTCTGGTGGTCCAAGAAATCAACCCAGCTTTCGACAGCCAGGTCTTGCGCAACACAGCGGCGAAACTCTCTCAGACCGAGCAGACTGCATTGCGTAGGTTCTTTAAGTCAGCCGAATGGGAACATGTATTCACTGAGATGATCGCGCATCGTGGGAACGGCAGTCTTCCGACTGATCTAGGGAAGCGTGCATTAATTCTAGGCAAGGCGCAGTACTTCAAGATGGCCTACGAGATGCTTGGCATCAGCATTTTTTGCGATGGTGCGCGTCCAGGACTGAAACGAAAGAACGACTACAATGACATTCACCAACTCATCTATGTAAGTAAATACACTGAGGATGTCGTGGTGACCGAAGACCGGGGGATTCTCTCAAAAATCGGAGCATCCTCGGGCAAGGTGATGTCGTTCACAGAGTTCCTGCAACGAGAGGCAATATAGTGCATGCGCTGTGTTGGAATTGGTGAACAACCCGAACTGGATGCATGAGTCCGTGGGATCCATCGAAAGTCATACCTGTCATACTCGTAACATCCGTCGCCATGCCTGTCATGTTAGTAGTATCCACAGTCAAATTTGCAGGAAGAACTCTCATCGTGCTCAAGCGCCAGGCTGCGCCACCGATCGCGAGGAATATTGTCTGAGTGACCGCACCAAACGCACCAAGCACACGCGCCGACGTTCGTCGCGTTCAGCAGCTAAATCGCTCGCGTGAGCCACAGAAAAGCCAAATCGATCGTCGGCCGCTACGCCATCGAGGACGCGAGCGGGAGCCATCG
The DNA here is from genome assembly GCA_031386385.1 of Myxococcales bacterium. Taxonomy (GTDB): domain Bacteria; phylum Myxococcota_A; class Polyangia; order Polyangiales; genus JANNCG01. The sequence continues at coordinate 3,901 of JANNCG010000164.1, read as the reverse complement.
CAATACCCATCACGCTCCCATGAAACGCGCTCGCTGTCCCCGCATCCATGCGCCCGCCGGGATCAGCGTAAACCCCCGGCGACGCCGCAGAGAATGGCGCGCGATTGGCTTTGCATGAGTGACGCTAGTTTCCGAAGGAGCCACGATGTCCAAAGGAACCAAACGCACACGTCATTCATCACAAACTGAACCAACCAATACTTATCAAATCAAAAGCAGCGTAAACCCCCGGCAGCGGCACAGAACCTGCGGTTGACAGCGGTTCTGCTCGTCGGTGGAGCGGTCGCTTAACGGTTGGGCGACACAGCCTTTTCTTCGAGCGCTTGACGCCGGGTTTCTTGCGTGTCCTACGGCAGCGCGGGGATGATACCGACGCCGCGGTTTTTCATCGCAGACTAGCGTCTAGTGGCAGTGGATCTCTCCACAGCGCGAACACGCGCCGGTGGTACAAGGTCGCCCGCACCGAACGCACTTCGGAGTGGTCCTCTGGATTTCCGCGAGTGTATGGGCGAACCGGATGCCCGAAAGCTGGCTGACGACGTCGTTCGCACTCCGCGGGCGCAGTGCGGGGTCATTTGCGAGCATCCGTTGAACAAGGCGCTCGAGTTCTGCGGGCACGTCGCCACGAGCCGAGCGGAGCTTCGGCAGCGGTCGTGTTCGGGGTGGTGGTGTGTTGGTGAGCAGCGCCCAGAGAATGCCGCCAGCCGCGAACACATCAGCCCCCTGGCTGAAACACTCGCGCTCGATTTGCTCGGGAGCTGCATACGCAGGCGTACCCGCGAACGCCTTCGTTTGGAGATCACAGGGTCGCTCAAGCGACCGACCTAGGCCAAGGTCGGCGAGCTTCCAGGTAGATGGATCCATGCGCAGCACGTTCTGCGGTTTGAGGTCGCGATGGATAAGTCCATTGCGATGGAGCTCCGCAATGCCTGCAATCACCTGCTCGAACCGTGTCAGCACGTCGCCGACGAGCATGAGCTCATCGCGCCCATGATAGGCGGTTAGTTCATCCGCGAGAGACCCGTGCGCGGCCAACTCGTACACGAGGAACGGCACGGGTTCGTCGAAGTTCCATCCGAGTAGGCGGATGAGCCGCTTGCCCTGCGCTTGTTGCACACGGTCCCGCTCGCGCCGGAGCGGTGCGAGCAACTGCGCGCGGAGCGCTGGCACGTTGGCGACGTGCTCGTGGCCGTGCGGAATCTTGACCGCGCACTTCGTTGCTCCGTTGAGAACGCCAAGGTACACGGTGCCTTCACCGCCACTACCGAGGACGTGGTTCCATTTGATCTCGAGGGATTGCATTCAGGATCTCCGTTTTGGGGAATTCGTAGCAGCGGCCGAATCTGGCGGGTAAACGAGCGTGAAAAGGCGCTGGACAGCGGGTCCCGGCTCTGTGGTTCCTTGGACGACGAGGCGCGAGAGGGTTGCGTCAACGACGTGTTCGCGCGCGCGCGCGAGCGTTTGAAGAATCAGCAGCGGAAGGCCGCGAGGCGCACTCTGTTCGCCGGACTCCCAGCGAATGAGCGTCATCTCCGTCACACCGAGGAAGCGCGAGAGCACCGCTCGGGACAACCCGAGTCCGCTTCGGAGTGCTTGGATCGCTTCGGGTTCCATCATAAATAGTATTAACAATTGTTGATCGAAGTGCAAGGTGTCCACGCCGATTTTCGGCAGCGCCAGCAGCGCTCAGGGCGTGGTGATGTATCGCAAGCGATCGAAACACGGCGTGGCGACAGACAGCGAGGCTTCGCGGGCATCAATGGCAGAAGCACAATAAACCCAGACAGCGTGACAGAAGGTAGTGGCCTCGTTTGAGCGCCACAGTAGTGGCCCAATTAGGCCACTACCCGACAGAAGCTAACGTCGACAATGGTAGTGTTATCTGCAGCGTTGTCGTTTGGCGAGCGCAAGTCAGCTTCTGCTTCGAGCGCCGCGCGTTGTGCCCACGCCGAAGGTGTCCCCTGTTCCGCTTCGGCTTCGAGCTGAGTGGCGTTTGCGATCGCGACCAGGATTGCGCGAAAGGGTCGCGACTGGTCCGACCGGGTTTTCGGTGTCGCTCGGCCGATTCAGGAGAACGGCAATGTCTTCGTGAATATTGACTTCCTCATAGTCAGCCCACGACGTGAATTGAAGAAGGTCTGGATCCAATCTCTCCACGGGGTAGAGTGACCGAAGAGTTGATCTCCAATGTGAGTGTGTTCTCGAAAATCCTCACATCAGCGCACACCGGCGTGTGAAGTGGCCTGCGATGACAGCATCGCGAATGGCCTCGTGCGGGCCTGCCACCGCCTCGGAGTGCCGCAACTCGATTACCTTATCGACCTTTTACACGCTCTTCAAGTCGTTATTCACACCGTGCGCGGTGCGCGGTTGCCGCACACGGTGCTGCGGCGCGAGAGCGCCGGTGCAGTGAGGTTTCCGAAACCGAAATCGATACAAACAATTGTAATTATAACACTTTTTGGCATGGCTTTCCTTCGAGATGGTCGGTGCTATAGTTGCTAAACGGAACTATGCTCCGGAACTATCCAGAACACTGTTCCATTTAGCCTCTATACGGTACACTGTTCCGTTTTTTACACGGAGGCATGCCGATCCGCGCACGAACAACATGATAACAACGCCAAAATCAGAGAAGTCGGACGTCGCACCTCCGGTCGCACGGGCCGTGCGTGCCGATGCGCAACGCAACATTAAAGCGTTACTCAAGGCAGCCAAAGCGGTGTTTGCGACGTCCGGTGTGGACGCTCCGGTGCGAGAAATTGCCGACCAGGCGGGAGTCGGTGTTGGTACCGTCTACCGGCACTTTCCGCAGCGATCGGACTTGGTCGCGGCGGTCTTTCGTCGCGAGGTCGACGCTTGCGCCAAAGCCGCCGAAACCCTGTCGCGCGAGCACATGCCATGGCAAGCACTCACGAAGTGGTTGGTGCAATATGCTAACTTCATCATGACTCAGCGGGGGCTCTCCACAGCACTGCGCGCTGGCAACCCGGCGGTTGACGCGTTACCAGCGTACTTTGAGCTGCATCTTGGACCCGCGCTTCAGTCGTTGCTGAACACCGCAGCGGCCTTCGACGAAGTGCCCGCCAATGTTCAGGCTAGCGATCTGCTACGAGCGGTGAGCAATCTGTGCGTGCCGGACATCGCCCACAGCAAGCGTATGATTAACCTGCTCATTAACGGACTACGCTTCAAGCCTCGTGCTCCCGGCGCGAGCTCCGAGCAGAAATAAATTTTTCCCAACGATGGTTGGTCTTGTCTAACGCGGCGTTGCATACGGGCGCCGCGCCACCCGCGGGTTGGCGCAGGAGTGCTTGTTTTGGAACAACGACGAACGGCGTCACGCAGGATGCTTCCTCATCGCCTCCGCAGTCGTCCGGTAGATTGGGTCGAGGAAATCGATGGCCCGAAGCTCAGAGCTGTTCTCCCGGGCGCGTGCGTCCCGATCGACGTTGCGGCGCCGCGCGAGTGACTCGCATAAACGCATTCGAGAAGCTGCTCTCAGACCCTCAGCCGACCCTGGGAGCAAGCTCGCCGAGTGAAAATTGCGGGTCATCTCCCAGTGTGCGCTTCGTTCGCCACCAGCCACGGCCGACTCGGCAGCTTTCAAGATCGGAGCTATTCGGCAGCAGTGTCGCTTCGGCGCGGCCTTGATGCGACCGTCTCGACATCAGCACCACTCACGCTCCGCGCTTTCTGAGCGGCCTGATCAGCAACGTCGTCATGGCTGCGATGGGGTTGGGTTTGGGCATGTTCGCGGTTCCTTTCTCCAACCTTCGGTACATATCATACGAGAGGTGACTGTCTCATACGTCATTGGCACAGAGGGTTGTCACTGTGTCTGGCAGGCACCCGTCGTCGTGTTGCACATGCGCCCAGCACCACAATCGGTCGTGTTGCT
>JANNCG010000162.1:0-3310 GCA_031386385.1 Myxococcales bacterium | reverse complement strand
GTTGAGCCCCTGCACCTTGCTGAAGTTTTCTTGGACCACCGCGAGCTTTTTCGCCTGCTCTTTCAGGCCCATTTTCACATGGGCCTCCGGCATGATCAGGTCCAAAAACGTCAGGTGATCGCGAAAAGCGTACACACTCTCGGGCTCAGTCACGCGCGCCTCGTCTCCGAACGCCCCACGAAACAGCGCGTCCGCCATTGGTGTGACGTACTCGTGTGAGAAGCGCACATCCGTGCGCACAAAGAGCGCATCGCCAGGCTTCACCGCGGTCACACCGACCTTGTTGGTCTTGGCGTCTACAATGGCGCGTTGCGCGATGATCTTCTCAGCGAGGGTCATCGGGTGAGCGGGAGTGGTGATCGTCGGTGGTGAGATTTCGCCCGCAAAGCGCGCTTTGCTGTACTCAAACAGTCCGCCAAATCGCACGATGTCGGCGCTGATTGGGTCCAAGCCCTGTGTGAACTCTTCGAGCAAAATCTCTTCGCCCTTCTCGATGCGCTCTAAGATCGAAAAATCTGTGGTCGTTAAGAGCCCAATGTTCTGCGAGTTCTGCCCATAGATTTTCTCGATGGTCTTGGCGACCACTAGCTGCACGCCCGCTGCGAGCTCACTGTACGGAGCGGTCTCGCGCGAGCTTCCACAGCCCTTGGACAGACCGCTGACGAGGACACTTGCTGAAGAATTTTTCAGATCATTTCGCGCGAAGGTGTTGCCGCGAAGACCCACCAGCGAGTAGTCCGCGAGGGTTTGGTCGTAGTAGTAGCAAACCCAGCCGGGAGTGATCTCGTCGGTTGAGATGTTGTCCACGAGCTTTCGTTGTGGGTCGTACGTGAGAGTCTCGCCCTTAAGCTGCTGTTGAATGATGGTCGGGTCCTCTGTGAGGTAGAGAACCTTTCCAGAAAACCGAATACTGGATGGGCGGGGCATAAATGACCTTTCGAGCCTTGAAGGTCGCGATTGTACGGGCGAACTTGGCAAGGATTCAACAACTGCGCTCTTGACGCAGCACTACGCATACAAGGTAGTAAGCGTCATGGCTCACTTTACCTCTGAGGGAGCGCTTCGCCGCGCTGTCTGTGATGCAGGCAAAACACTGTACGAACGTGGACTCATCGGTCCGACGGACGGCAATTTCTCGGCGCGCGTTGGAGAAAAGTACTTAGTGTGCACTCCGTCGGGGACGCACAAAGGCGAATTGACGCCTGAATCGCTGGTCAAACTCACGCTCGACGGGCGCGTGGTGGGCGGAGGAGTTCCGTCGAGTGAACTAAAAATGCACCTCGCAATTTATGCGCTTCGTCCCGATGTGCGAACCATCGTGCATGCGCACCCACCGTGTGCGGTGGGTTTGACCGTGGCGGGAGTGTCGCTTGAGGTGCCGGTGGTTCCGGAGATTTTGTTTGCGTTGGGCGCGGTGCCGAATGTGCCGTACTCGTCACCGACAACAAGCGATGTCCCAGACGCGATCGCACCCATTCTGCGTCGCTGTGACGCGTTTATGATGTCGCGACACGGAAGCGTTGTGCTTGGCGACTCACTTCGCGAAGGCGTGATGAAGACCGAGATCATTGAGCACACCGCGAAGATCACATTGGCGGCTAAAATCGCAGGTCATGCGGTGCCTCTCGCAGCGGACGAGGTGCGCAAATTGTTGGGTCTCGCAGAGCAAGCGCGGATGAAGATGACAAGCGCGAAGAGCTCCGGGACCGTGAGCTCACCGGGGATGCATTCGAGGCAAACGAACACACATCAAGAAGAGCAACAGGTAGTTGAAGAAATCGTGCGCAAGGTGCTTGAGCGGATGCGTTGATATCGTTGCCGATAACGTTGTCAAAAACTAGCGGCGGGGAGTGCGGACGTGGTCAATGGGGGAGTCACGCCACAGAGCTAAACATGGAGGTTTCTGGTGGATATTAAGAAGATCATCGCAAAGTTGCCCACGGGATATATTGACGACACATCGGGCATGGACGGCAACGAGCTGCGTGCAGAAATTATCAAGGCCGAGACGGCCATTCGCGAGACTCTCAAAGAGATCGCAGCAGACGAGAAGCTTCAAGGTGCACGCGAGCTGGTGAAAGATTTTGTCGGCGCGTACAACGACGCAAAGAAGGCACAGCGCGCAAAGATTGACTATGTGCTTCACGTGCTCGAAGAGCGCGGCGAGCTCGGGATCGATATGGACGAAGAGATCGTCACCAAGACCCGCGAGTCAGCCGTCAGCAAGAGCAAAAAAGCCCGCGCGGCATAAAGTGCTTACTCGCAACGGGCGCCACAACAGCGGCACTCGGGCGAATTGCTCGCTGGTATAACCCGCCGAAGAATGCTTAGATCTCTGACTGAATTTTAGAGGTCTACACGCATATGTTGGTTGGGAAAAAACACATCCTCGTAGCGGATGACGAAGCAAATCTTCGCAAGCTGCTCGCCGCTCAATTGACACAAGATGGCTACGAAGTCCTCACTGTGGCCGACGGTCGAGAGGCGGTCGCCGCGCTCAAAGAGCATCACTTTGACGCAGCGATCACCGACCTCCGAATGCCTCACGTGGACGGGATGAGCTTTTTGCGTCACGCGCAAGAGCACTTCGCTGATTTGCCCGTGATTGTCCTCACCGCTCACGGGTCCGTTGAGACGGCCGTTGAGGCGATGCGGCAGGGGGCTTTTGACTTTCTGACTAAGCCATTTGACCGAGCAGATTTGCTGGCCATTGTTGGCAAGGCGGTGCGCACCGCTGAGCGTCGTGGCCGCGGAGATGTGGCCGTTGATCCCGAAGAGCGCGGTCGGTACCGAAGCATCGGCGAGAGCGACCCCATGCTCGCGATCTATTCGATCTTAGAGAAGGTGGCCAACACGCCCGCTACCGTGCTGATCACGGGCGAGAGCGGGACGGGCAAAGAGCTCATCGCGCGAGCGCTTCACGAGAACAACAAAGAGCGCAGCGCCAAGCCGTTTATTCGGGTCAATTGCGGAGCGATCCCTCGGGACTTGATTGAGACCGAGCTCTTTGGGCACGAGAAGGGAGCGTTTACCAACGCCATCAACTCGAAGCCCGGCCGGTTTGAGCTCGCGGACAACGGGACGCTTTTTCTCGATGAGATCAGCGAAATACCTGTTGAAATGCAGGTTAAATTGCTGCGCGCGATCCAAGAAAACGAGATCGATCGTGTGGGCGGGGTGAAGCCCATTCGAGTGGATGTGCGATTGGTCGCGGCCACCAACCGCGAGCTCAAGGCAGAGATCGCAGCGGGTCGGTTTCGTGAGGATTTGTACTATCGCTTGAATGTGGTGCCGATTCACTTGCCGCCGT
>JANNCG010000098.1:0-2474 GCA_031386385.1 Myxococcales bacterium | reverse complement strand
CGCGGGTAGCTTCAACGGCATACTCAGAGAGATCAAGCGCGACGGCGGTGGCCGTGGGGCAGCTCTGAAGAACTTGGATCACCCACGCACCCTCGCCGCAACCGATATCCAGGACGTTCGCGTTTGTCTGCAATTTTGCTCGCTCAATCACCTGCTGTACCGAGCGCACACTGAGCGGCGCGGCGATGGGGTGATCCCCGTGGGCAATGTGGCTTAGCTTAGCGCGGGACACACTCGCTCCTCTCAGCTCGCGGTCCGCGCGATCATGAGCGCGACCGCAGCGTAGTGAAGCGCCGCACCCACCACGACCGACGCGTGAAACACTTCGTGATAGCCAAACACCGAAGGTATCGGATCGGGCCGTCGCAGCGCATACACCACCGCTCCCAAAGAGTAGACCACGCCGCCTCCGACCAGCAGGCTCATGGAGGGCAGTCCCGCGCTGGTCGCGATCTGCGGCGCGGCGACTACGCCGACCCAACCTAACAACACGTACAATCCAGCGCTCAGCGCCTTCGGCGTGTTGGCCCAAAGTATATGAAGGGCACCGCTCGCGGCAGCTCCGGCCCAGATGATCTTGAGCAGCTGCGTTGAGCGCGGCTCACTGACGGCGAGGACGCCGAAGGGAGTATAGGTTCCAGCAATTAAGAAGCCGATCATGGCGTGGTCTAGGCGGCCCATCCACTCGCGCACTCGGACGGACTTCCACGTCACGCGATGCAAAAGCGCGCTGACACCGAGCAAGGCAGACAGGCTGATCCCGTAGACCACGCACACCGCTCGAGCGCGCGAAGTGGGTGCCATGAGCATCAAGCCCACGAGCCCTAACAACGAGACGAAGAATGAGTAAAAGTGCGAAAATCCCCGAAATCGAGGCTTGATCTTCGCTGGGGCGGTAGTCACTGCGGGGGTCACTGCTCTGGCTGTACCTCACACGTTGAGTGTCGGGCTAGGAGTAAGCTCGTGCACCGCGAAGAATGTCCCCAGTCGGTCGGCTCAGTCCGTCGAGAAGTTGGTTGAAAACCAAGCACCCCAACGATGGACAGCCAGCATTGCAAGCGTTGGCAAGCCGCGCCGATGGTATAACGGCTTTCAAATGGCTCAGGACTTTATTGAACTGCGGCGTGCGAATGAATCGGATCGTCGCCAGTGTGAGCGCTGCGACGGTGTCATCAAGCTTGGCAGTTGGATCGCAACGAGGGACCGGCAAGCGTTGAAGAACTCGCGAACCGGCCCCTTAACAGGGTTTATAGAGTTTCATTGCGAGTGTGCGCTTGATGTGGACCTGATCGGTTTCGCCCGCGCCGTCAATAAGTGTCCCGAGTTTGCTAAAGAGCGACGTGACCTCACTGGACTGCTTTTGCAGCGAACGTATGCAATTGCAAAGCGTTCGCACAGTCGGCACCAACATGTGTTGCTCAAACCCGACCCCGACGGACCGCGTGAAGAAGCGCGTGAGTCCGTCGCCCCAACAGCCCCTTTCGACGACGATCCTGAAGTGGTTGCTCCTGCGATGGATCCCAGTGGAAGGCCCCGAGTGCGTGTGCTCTGTTGCGGCTCAGCGAGCAGCCTTGAGACCCGCGCAGGTGTGGATTTTTGGAGCTCACTCCGTGCTGGCGCGTGGGCATCCAGTAAGCGTGAGTACGAGTTTGTGCGCTCAGAAGATTTCTATCAGCTTCCGCGAGAAGACCCCGCGCGGCCCATTATCGCGACATTATATTGCGCCGTGGCAACGCAGTCCGCGCGCACCACGGGCTACCGAACACTGTCACTCTGGGCATCGGTTGCTATGCCCGCACCGGTGCTCTGGCTACTTGGATTGAGCGCCGAAAAACCACGCGATTCTCACACGCTTCGCTTTCGCGAGATCCTCGCGGCGTGTGGCCTCTCGGCAGACGAGAGCCCGGTGGTGTGCGCGCCAAAAGCGACCACGCATGCGCTCAACGCGTTGGTTGCTGTGCTCGATGAGTATGCGACCGGAAAAGAGCTTCGGCAGACAGAGGACGCATCCCTCGGTGCCGCTCGCGTGCTCCAACGGCAGTGGGAGCAAGACGACATCGCAAATTGGACAAACGAGATTGGCGATCCGCTCTTTGACCTCGCCACGTACGCACACTCAAGTGCGACTGAGGCCACACTGCTGTCGCTGTTTGATCAAGTGATGGCCGAAGAGCAGTACGAGCTGCTAGCGGGTCTTGTGCGCCGCAACGGTGTTCGCGATCCCGATCGATTGAGTGCTTGGCTGCTGGGCGTACTGCGAAGTGATTTGATTCTTCCATTCGGAATTGAGCGGGTTGTGTGGTGGGTGGTCAAGCACAACGGCAAGCTTCCAATGAACGCGCTGCTTCAGCGCTGCAAGCGAGAGGCGGCGAAAAACGATTCAGGGGCGGACCTAGAGACCCTCGCAGCGCTGATTGTGCAATACGGAACCGCGGATCAAGTGGGAGCACTCCGAGCCACTGTCTTGCCGGGCG
>JANNCG010000097.1:0-5422 GCA_031386385.1 Myxococcales bacterium | reverse complement strand
CCAACGTGGTCTCGGTGATTGACTTCGGTGAGAAGCCAGAGCCGTTCTTAGTCTTTGAGTTTGTGTCTGGAATTTCAGCGGCAGATCTTCTGCAAGAGGCGTCCAAGATGCGCCTGAAGATCCCCGCTGCGGCTGCGGCTTTTATCTGCGCTGAGGCCGCCACCGCGCTCGATTATGCGCACCGTAAGCGGGACGAAGATGGGCAGCCGTTAAAGATTGTTCACCGTGACGTGTCTCCGCACAATTTGCTGCTCTCCATTGAGGGCGCGGTCAAGCTCGGGGATTTTGGTGTGGCTCACGCTGTGGACAATCAGTTTCAGACCGCCGCAGGTGTCCAGATTGGCAAGCTGGTCTACATGTCCCCTGAGCAAGCGTTGGGCCAGGACGTCGATGGTCGCGCAGACATCTTTTCACTCGGAATTGTCCTGTGGGAACTCCTCACCCTCAAGCCCTGCCTCCCCCGCGACGACACTGCCGAGGCGCTGCGGCGCATTCAACACGGACTGATCGCTCCACCGTCAACGCTTGAGCCGCAGATTCCCGCCACGCTCGACGCCATCGTGATGAGCGCCGTGTCGCCGCAACGAGAGCAGCGATTTGCGACCGCCGGTGCGTTTGCTCAGGCGCTTCGTAGCTTTGTCCACTCGGTTGCGCCGGGCTTTGACTCAGGCGAGCTGATGAGGATCTGTCAACGTCTCGCGCCCTCTGTGAGCTGGCACACCCCCACAGGATCCATGCCCGCGCTGAATTTGAAGGCAGAGCTGCAGGCAGTCGCGAACGGACAAGCGGGCGTAGCAGCGCCCGGACCATTTCCCGCTTCCGCAGCACCCGCGCCGGCACGCGCAGGTCAAGGCCGACAAGAGATGCCTGCGATGAACATGCCGCAGGGACAAGCTCAGGCACAACAGGCACAACAGGCACAACAGCAGGCGCAACCCTCGTCCGTTCCGCTCAAACACATTCCACTCAGTCAGAGTCAGCCGTTTCCGAACAACGCGATGGCGCCGGGTGCTGCTCAGGGCGGTGGCTTTTCTGTCGCTGCGCCAAAAGGCCCCTTCCCGAGTGCGGCTCCGATGGGCTCTGCGACCGCGAGCCCGTCGTTTGGTCAGGCAAATTTCGGGAATCAACCATCGTTTCATCTCCCGATCAAACGCACGCCGATCGTTGTCTGGATCGCGCTCGCGCTTGGCGTACTGCTTGGAGTGGGAGCTGTGATTGGCTTCATCGTGCAGTCAAAAAGAGGCGCTGCGTCGACCGAAGAGCCCACAACAACACAGCAGCCCGGGACACCTGGGAGTGTGCCACAACAGCAGACGAACAGCGAAATTCCTCAGCAACCACCCACTCCTGGGGGCAATCCCACGGTGGTTCCGCTGGACCCTCCGCCAGATGTCGCGAACGCTGGTGAGCCATCAGAGACGATGCCAACCGTAGAGCCAAGCGACGCGGGTGCTCCGCGTGACACTTCAAACCAGCGTGCAATCAGTGAGATCCAGCGGCAGCTTGCTTCATCGCGTGATGAGTTTCGAACGTGCGTCTCAGTCCCCGCAGGAGCCCGGGCGCGGATCACGTTGATGGTCGACTTCGACGCATCATTACAGCGTGTCTCACTGGTTCAAGCCAGCTCTTCAAACGGAACCCTCACCCTCACCGAGCAGCAATGTCTCAAGGGCATCGCTCAGCGTGCGGTGCATCCCAGCAACGTGACTGCACCAGTCCGCACTCGCTGGTCCATGTGGATCGAGTCGACGACAAACTTCGAGCGGCAATAGCTTTTAGCTCATAGCGCTCAGCTCATAGCGTCCTTTTAGCAAGCTGGACACGCGGCGTTGGGGTCTTGGCATCCACCGTTGCAACACGCGGTGTTTGGCAGGGTGCAGCGACGGCCACACATCCCACAGTGGTCACGTGTTGTCCGTAGATCGGTCTCGTAGCCATCTCCCACGATGCCATTGCAATCCCCTCGGGACTGCGTGCAAAAATCATCACCAGCCCTGCAAAACCCCACACGATTGTTGCCTCCGCCGCCATTGGGTCCCGGAGGTCTGCAGCTGATGGGTCCGACAATCCCCATGTTGAGGGCCGGACACACCCGTCCACAGACTCCGCAGTTGTTGACGTCAGCGGAGAGGATGACACACGCGCCATTGCAAGCTGTTGAGCCTGCGGCGCACACCGCACACATCCCCATGGTGCATTGCATGCCATCAGCGCACCGATTTGCGCAACGACCGCAGTGGGTCATACTCGTTAACAGATTGGTCTCGCAACCGGTGGCTGGGGCCCCGTCACAGTCTCCAAAATTTGCGTTGCATGTTGTGCTGCATCGGCCATCTGCGCACGTTGGTGTCTGGTTTGCGCCGGCTGGGCAGCGCATCCCGCAGGCGCCGCAGTTGTTCACATCCGTTGCCGTGTTCACACAGCTACCCGCGCCACACTGCACAAGGGGAGCGCAGCCGTTGGTGCACATTCCGTTGGCGCAGTTGCCTTGCGGTGCACGACACACGGTGCGACAGCTGCCGCAATTCTCTGCGCCTTGCAGCGAGGCTTCGCAGCCGTTCATGGGATTTTGGTCGCAGTCTCCATAGCCCTCGCGGCAGTTTGGAAAACACCGCCCCGCAGCGCACGTCGCAGTGGCGTTGGGTCCATCGACGCAGGGAGTGTTGCATGCTCCGCAATTTTGCACCGAGGTGTTGGTGTCGACCTCGCATCCATTGTTGGGATTTTGGTCGCAGTTTGCGCGTCCTGCGTTGCACACGATGGTGCAACGGCCTGCTACACACACTCCCGCACCGCCAGCGCTCACACAAGCTTCGCCGCAGCGCCCACAGTGCGAAGGAGAGCTGTTGGTGTTGACGCACTCGCCGCTGCAATCGGTCAATCCCTGCACGCAGGCGACCTGTGAATCACCGTCCACGGTCACTATCCCACGATCTGTTGGGATCGTACCGTCGATCAATCCCATCCCGTCGCCAGCAGTACCCGCACCCGCATCCCGCTGCGGGACGCTTGTACAAGCGGCGCTCCACATGACACTGAGGTTTGTGAAGACCGTGAAGACTGTGCCCGCGAGTCTCAGTGTGTGTGCGCTTCGGGGAGTCAGCAATGGTTCAACCGGGAGGTGAGATCGGGGCGAGGTCTAAGCCGCCGGGGTATGCATAGCTGGTGTACGAGGCGACCCCGTACACTTTGATGCCGAAGCGTTCTACCACTGGATTTGCTGAGCGAATGGAGTGTGATCCCGGCGTGATGTCCAGGAAGTAGGTCACCAGGCCGTTGCCGGTGGGGACTGCGGTTCCGCTGATGGCGCGGCCGTCGAGCATGATCATGGCGCCGGGGGCGGCAGTCACGTTGACGTAGTTGCGTTGGTAGGTGGACGGGATCAAGAAGTTGTAGTCACCGCGGTATTGATCCACTGGAACGGTGAGCACCATGGCTGGGTCTCCCACACACATGGGGCTCATCGGGACTGTCCCATCGATACCGATTTGACACATTGGGTTCGGGCCCAACCCGCGCATGAACTCTACGACAAGGATCGGCTCTGAGCCGGAGACCTTGAAGTTGCCTGCGGACTCAAACTCGCAAAACTGTCCTTGATTCAACGTCCGACCACACGCCGCTGGGGCTGTAATCCCGTCAAACGTCAGAGTGACGCCATCACGTTGCGCGATCACGCGAATCAAGCTGCTCTCTGTTGAAGAGCGATCTCTAAACTGCGACACCGCGTACGTACGGCCCCAAGTCGTGGTGGGAAACATCTGCTCTTCCAAGTGATCGCAAGCTGGGTTTCCCTCGGGAATTTGCGCACATTCGTGACCTGCAAAGACCGCCACGGGCACCGATGAGTCAATCACTGTACCCGTCAGATCGCCACGGCCACTGCTTACCAACTGGAGAGCTTCTCCGCGCTCGACTGTAAACATCTGCTCGCCCATGAGCATCCGTGCACGGTTGGCTGGATCAAACACTGGAGCTGTCAAACGCACGCGGACCATCGCCTGACCCTCGGCTTGCGCGCCAACGATGGTGACAAATCCGCCAGAGGTGCCGCCACCGCCAAAGGTCACGTTTTTGTACGTTGCGACGATGTACTGCCGAGCAAGTACGTTTTGTGGCATCAAGAGTGATGCGTCATTAGTAAACGAAAAATCGCACTGTGTACGACGTGCACCCGAGGCAAACTCAAGGGGGTTAAACTGATAGACCGCAACAGGTCCAGTGGTCGTGAGGTGAAACGCGCCGCCCGGAGCGCGTGAGCTCATTGTAGGCATCCCGCCCATCCCACAGTTCACTCCGCCGTTGCCGCTGAGCGCTGTCACCCAGGGAAGCTCAAACGTCTCGACTGCGCCACCGGCAACGGTTCGCTCGCGAGGCATTCTTAGCGCCCCGCCCTCGATTCTAACCGTCACGTCGTACGCGTTTGGATTGGCTACTACCACGCCAAACGTGAACCGAGGGTCCAGCGCCGTGTTGAGCGTGATCGTGGGCCAGTACTCACAGCCCAAGTATGAGCTCCCCAAGTCGTCACAGCGGCGAAGGCATCGTCCACCACGGCAGGTCTCGCCCGCGGTGGGGTTGCACACCTGTCCATCAATCCATGCAGATCCGTCATCAGCGCACACTTGTGTGGTGTTGACTTCACCCTCTTTGCACCGCTGCTCACGGGGTGTGCACACCGCGCAGCCTACGCCGTTGATGCAGTTGCGCCCCAGCGCGGTGCACTCAACTTCTTGAAAAAATCCACCTCGACCGTTGCATTGTTGCGCGGTCTGCGAGCCGGGACGACACGTCCATGTGTTGGCAGCGCAAGGCCCACCAACGCCTCCATCGCCACCGCCGCCATCGCGAATGAAGCTGATCGGCTCAGAGCAGCCCAAAAATGCCAACGAAGAGAGTAAGAAAAGGGTAGGTGCTAAACGAACTGTCATCCCCCGAGTGTCGCGCACCCGGGGCTTGTGCTCAAGTTCTCGAAGCGTTTGTTCGCCAAATAATTGTCAGGACTGCGACATTTGGGCCCCGAGTCTCAGCCTGGCGGCGAAATGGGGGCCAAGTCGAGGCCGCCAGGGTACGCATAGCTGGTGTAGCTGGCCACGCCGTACACTTTGATTCCAAAGCGTTCTACCGCGGGATTGCTCGATCGAATCGCATGTGCACCTGCGGTGATATCCAAAAAGTATGTGACCAAACCTGCACCGGTGGGGACCGCGGTTCCGCTGATGGCGCGGCCGTCGAGCATGATCATGGCGCCTGGCGCAGCCGTCACGTTGACGTAGTTGCGTTGGTAAGTAGTCGGGATCAAAAAGTTATACGTCCCTCGGTATTGGTCCGACGGGACCTCAAGCACCATCGCTGGGTCCCCCACGCAGTTGGGGCTCATCGGGACCGTCCCATCCACCGCGATCTGGCACTCTGCCGCCGG
>JANNCG010000145.1:0-2620 GCA_031386385.1 Myxococcales bacterium | reverse complement strand
GCGCCGTCTGCGGAAACATGGCAAACGCCGTCAGGCGCTCAAGCGTGTAGACGCCCGCAAGAACCTCAAGGTCACGGCCAAAAGTTGCTGGGTCACAGGACACATACACCACACGCTTGCATGGCTTAGCGACGATCGCCTTGCACTCATCAAGCGCTCCGGTCCTTGGAGGATCGAGAATAATCACTGAGCGAGCAGCCTTGCTTTGCAGCCCCTCCATGGCGGTTGCATCGCGGCTTGAGACGTTCTTGATGCCTCGGAGCACCAAGTTTTCTCGCTGGGCCTGCACGGCACCCCGATCGCTCTCCACTGTGGTCACCGATGCCGCGAGGGGTGCGAGGGCGACGGTGAAATTTCCCGCTCCGGCATAGAGTTCAAGGATGTGTTTGTCGCGACAGTGAGACTGCTCCAGTACGTGCGCGACGAGTTGATGATTCATCTCGTCGTTGGCTTGCGCAAATCCTTCTGGACTCATGATGAGGTCTCGGCCATCGTGCGCCGTGATAACCGGACGCGGATCGCCCGCTCTCACGGGAACCGTGGCCCCTGGCGAGTAGAGCTCCACGCCCGCGAACCCTCGGCTCACGAGCCAGTCAGGAATGCGATACCCTTCAATACTTAGCCCCTGATCCGCGCGCAGCGTCGCGACGGGTCCTGCGCTCGACTTGCTTAAAAACACAGTGCCCCTTCCACCAACCACCGCGAGCGCCTCGCGAAGCGTGCTCAGCGCGCTCTCAAGAACGGGGTGCAGAATGGGGCACTCGGTCGCGTCGACAACCGTGTTGGTTCGGCGAGCGCGGTGACCAAGCTCCGTCGATTTTCCGTCGATGCTCAAATTGCTCCACGACAGCCGGGCGCGTGTTCGATACCCGTAGCCATGCTTGGCTTGCACCGTGTCGATGGGCACCGTTCGAAATCGCGCAGGCAACGCCCGTTTAACAAACGCGACGCGTGAAGCGTGCTGCGCGTCGAGTCCCAGATGCTGCCAGTCGCAACCTCCGCAGACTCCAAAGTGCTTACAACGTGAGTCTATTCGCTCGATTGACGGGGTGATTACGTCGATGTTTGTGCCGAGCTTTGACTTTTTGTCCACGTCCGCAAAGAGCTCTTCACCCTGAATCGCGCCGGGTAAGAAAATGGGGCCTTTGACAGACGGATCGAAGGCGATGCCCTCACCCGTCTCTGCATAATCGACTACTGTGAGTTTCACGGTCCGCCTGGAAAAGTCTGCGCTGGTGACGAGCGCGAGTAATGAAATCGAAACTGTCCCGTCAGCTCTGCGTGGCCGATCGCGGTCAACGGCGAAAAGCCCTCCGGCGCGGGATCGCCAATGGGTCTGGGGTCGTCAAACACCAACTCGAAATGACGAACATCTGTGATGCGTGCAGGATCGGCGTTTCCCCCGTCAATCGACGCGATGACGAGGTTGCCACGCACCGCAGGAAGCGACACGTTTTGTCCCAATCGAGTGGCCTTCGTACGACCGCACGAGAAGTGAAAATTCAAATAAGCCTGAACGAGCGAATCCGCGGATCCGACCGGCAGCGTCAACACTTGAACCCCCGTCGCGGCGTCGCGCTCCGCGCTCGCGAGCAAGCGGGCTTGGACCTCTTCGGTATTGCGAAATCGAAAGTACAATCCGTCGGTATACTCTGCCGTTCCGCCGCCGTACTGAGCGCGAAAATGCAAGTCGCGGCCGGTGCGCTCAGCGGGAAAATAGTTCAGCGGGAGTTGGTACATCTCCGTTGTCCCTGCGCGAGGAAACTCCAGTCCACAAATCGGAACGTGAACGGTCCCCTGTGTGTGCCCCTCACCCGCTCCAACACAAGAAGCTACCGCCGTGCCCAACGCGAATCCCACAATGGCCGTCACTCGCAGCACAAGCGCCGAGCGGATTCGAAATCGAAGTCGCGTTGTCACAGCAGGCCTGATCCTACACGTTAGGCAGAATAAATCCGCCACCCAACACACGGTCGCCGTCGTAAAAGACGGACGCTTGCCCAGGCGCAACACCCCGCTGGGGTTTATCCAACTCCAAAACTCCATTGCTCGGGTCCGACTCGTTCACACGCACGGCACACTCGACGCCCTCATGACGGTATCGCAGCTTGACCGTCGCCCGATGAGGCACCTTCGAGGTAAACCACCGCAGCTCGCCCACGCACACCCGCTGAGTCATCGCCTGCTCACTCGTGCCAACAATCACTGCGTTGCGCTCTGGTACAATCTTCAAAACATACCGGGGACTCTCGTTGCCCGACCCTGTCCCTCGGCGCTGACCGACAGTGTATTTGTGAAGACCCTCGTGGTTGCCGAGCGGCGCACCTTCAACTGTCTCAACGGGACCAGGTCGCATGCTAACGCCGTGGCTCTCAACCCACTCGGTGTAGGACTGTCCTTCGACAAAGCAGAGGTCCGTCGAGTCCGGCTTATCAAACCGCGGAACGCCTCTGCTCTGCGCGTACTCCCGCACCTCTGGCTTTCGCATCCCGCCCAACGGCAACACGAGCGTCCGGAGAGCCTCCTGCTGCGCGACCCATAAGAAGTACGATTGATCCCGGTCCAGGTCCACCGCTCGGCTGAGATTCACCTCGCCGTCGGCGCCAACAGACACCCGTGC
>JANNCG010000075.1:0-4562 GCA_031386385.1 Myxococcales bacterium | reverse complement strand
CTATCGGGATCGTCAAGCAGCTGCAGGGATAGCCCGTACTCCAGACGCACCCCATAGGCATCACGCGCCTCGCAGAGTTTTTGTGATGTCGCGGTTACCTCTGAATTTGGCGGTTAAATCACCTTGAGCGCGCGTCGTTGTCGCTTCACCGCATGCACGTACAAGATCGTGCTGGTGCTCTGGGGAACCTCTTGCACGGACTCGAGATTAAATTTCACACCCAACAGCGCCATCACCTGCGCGCGGGTGTAGTAGTGCGTGTGCGCGCGGTCAGCGAGCAAGGCGTCGGCGAGCAATCCGGACGACGCTTTGAGTCCCACGGACCGAGCTGCGCGAAGCGCTCCGAGCACGCGCTCACTTCGCGCGCTTGCTCCACGGGCGTGCGCAACCTCGGTGCTCACCACGCTGACGACGAGCAAAAACGAGCCGCCAGACTTGAGGACCCTGTGCATTTCTGTGAGTGTTTTTGCAGCGTCAACGAAGTAGTCAAAGGACGAGTGGCACAAGATCACATCCACCGAACGGTCTGCGATGGGAAGAGACTCGGCCAACCCCGTCGCGATGATCCGAGTCTGTTTGGTACTCCGCGCCGTTGATGACTCGACGGGCTCGGGATCGACCCCGACGTAGGTCACATCGTCTGAGACAAGTGCTCCCATCCGGCCATCTTTGCAGCCAATATCGAGCAAGACCTTCGTTGACGAACCTGCGCCCAGCTCACCCGTGGTCTTCATGGCGAGCGCGGTGTTGAGCAGCAAGCGAAGCTTTGCGTCGGAGGTTCCGTCGCTGTGGAGTGCGGCTTCAGTGGATGAACCTTCTGGTTTTTTGCTGGCAGACTCGCGGTACTTCTGCAGCCCAGCCATCGCCACGCGCCACTTGGCCCACGAGCGGTCGCCGCTCAGCAGCGCCTTTGAATCGCTCGGGGTAAACAGCTTCCACCCCGTGGGAGTCTTTGGATAATCGCGGGCACAAACCCCGCAGTGCATCGCGTTGTCGCGCTGCAACAAGCCGCCGTGACACTCGGGACAAGCGAGAATGGCTGAGATGGACTGAACGTTAGTGGGTGCCTGCATCGGAAGAACTCTGTATTTGCCGGAGATCACAAGAAAGTCCAGCAGCAACCCACATCCGCAGTCGTTGCATCGCTAATGGCGTCCACGCAAACTCTGGACCTCGCATCCAAGGCCAGCGCCAGCGCGCACGCGGATCAATCGCCCCGGTCGTCGAGCCCGTCTCTAACCAACGCACCATCCTGCGGGCCTCGTCGCCTCCGCCATGCGAGCGACACGCGCTCACGAGGTTCTCTTGAACCACCACCCTCGCCCAAGGAACTCTCAGCGCATCGCCACCGGAGAAAAGATGAAGCATCGCTGAGATTCCAGCCTCGCGGCGAGCGATCAGCGCCCGCACATGGAGGGGACCTGCGGGACCGGCCTGCTCGGCTCCATCAGCAATGTGCGCTACAAGCCACGAGATCTCTCCTCCGATAGGCCCAGCCTCTGCAGAGACGGCAAGGCCACTGTCGAGCCCCCACTGGCGAGCATTATTTTGGCTCGGCTCGAGCGACTCAGCGTCATGCAATCTGTCGTTGATTTGAATCAAGTACGACTGCACGTCGGCCACTGCGTATGCATCCATCGCAAAGGAGCCAGAGGTCGGCACGAGCGTGGCATCCATCCCTCCGTTGCCGTCCTGCTCGGTGGCATTTTGCGTGGATAACTGCACACTTCCGCCGCTTGTCACGGTGTTGACGCTCGCAGCGGTGCTGTCGTCCGTAAGCTCACCACACGCGGTGAAAGAGCTCACCAACGACACCATCACCCACAACGAGCGTGCTCTCAAGTCTTCTCCACAAAGGACAATGGGCGCCCCCCGAGGGTCATCGGCTTTCGCTCTTTTGCCAGATCCCATTTCACCATGGCAAACGCGATGACCTTCTTTTTCTCGTGCGAAAATACCGCAGAAGTGATCACCCCAGCCTCATCGTCGAGCGGCTGTCCACCCGAGGGAACCTCTGTCTCATCCATCGCCTCAAGCGTCACGTGCACCAGTTGGCGCCGAACATGTCCTCGCATCTCGAGCATACACACGACCTCTTGGCCAATGTAGCAGCCTTTGTTAAACGACACGGTTTGCGCGGTGATGTTCGCCTCTTGAACGTAGTTTTCACCTGAAAAATCCTTCATAAACTCTGCCACCCCGCCCTCAAGTCGAAGCTCTTCCCACGCCTGTGCGCTGAGCTCAACGAGGCTCGCTTCGGTGGACAGCGCCTTGGACACCGGGTCCATCATTTCGCTCGGTACAAGCAGATCAAACCCTGCTTGCAGTCCAAGCCTATTGGCCGGCAGCGGTCCGAGAACTGTCCCCCCTGCGGTCGCACACAGCGAGCTCGCGAGACGAAGGGCCTGAGCGCCTTGGATCGTGAGCACGTTGAGCGCCGGGAGCAGCGCAAGCTCGACGTCCTCCATAATCACGTGCTTCTCTAGATGCACCAGAAATGCCTCTGCCGTCTGCGACGGAATCACCAGCAAACTCTCAGCCACTCCAGCAACTGTCGCCGCGCGAGCGTGCAGATACAGGGTGCCAAAAAGTTTGCCCTTCACGCTGACCGCAGCGGTGAAGCAGCTGTCCCCGAGCTTCAGGCTGGCGCAATGCTGGGTGAGCATTCGAGACAGCCACTCGCGCTGATCCTCTCCGGTGACCCGGAGGATTTTGCAGTCAGTGAGCCAGCGAAATCCAGCATTTTGGCGGACAAATTGCAGCTTAGAGGTGAGCTCAGCGCGGGGGTCAGAGGTGTTCACGGGGCGTTTGCTTCTGTCAATCGGTGAAATGAGGTGTGAAGGGAAACTGAGAACCGGGGTTGTAGAGCAGTTTGAACTGTTGTGCCACACAGCACTCGACGCGAGCAAAACTCCAGAAAGCTGTGGTAGATTGGAGGGACTCAATGCGTTGGCGCACACAACTCGCAGTCGTCGGAGCAATCGCGACCGTTTATCTTGCAGGCAACGTGGCATTTGTGAAGCCCGTGCTTGACCCCCATGGCGTCGAGCGACTCTCGCTCGGGGCGCTAGAAGAACTCGTCGCGCGCGAACCGAACAATGTACAAGCGTTGCGGACCCTCACCCTGCGTTATCTGGAGCTGCACATGCCTCCACAGATGCTCGTCGATGTGGTGGGACGCGCACCGATGACCGTCCAGCGTGATGGGCGCGTGGCGCTGAACATCGCTCGGGCACACGAAGCTCTGGGATCGCTGCAACAAGCGAGTGCGTTGGCCAATGGGACGCTCAACCGATGCACCAGCATCCCCACAGAGCTCGCAGCAAGCGCCGGATGTGACGTGCGGGTGCAGACCGAGTTGGCCCTGTTGACTGCCGCCCTTGATCGCATGATTCAGTGGAGAATTTCGCCAATCACCGACCCTGGCCGCGCGGCATTGGCGCACGATCTGGCCGGACGCCCGGTTCGAATTGGCGTTCAGTAGAGCGCGAATATGCTGCCCAAAACTGTTTTTCAGCACATGACTAGTGATTATTTAAAGGAAATATTATAAACATGACGTATCTGTTTCAAACGATGGCTGAGCGGTTTGTTTCAGTCGCGTTGCTCGCGCTTGGTGCGGCAGCGTGCGGGGGACCGATGACCCCGATGGACACAAGCAACTCGGACGCAGTGGTCAACGATGCTCCGACTCGAGATGTCGCGAGTCAACCGCCGACGTGTGATCCCGCCAACGTGATCGATCTCAGCACCGCGGGGATGCGCATGGGAGCGATCACGCGATACACCGGTGACAACGCGCGGGCCGCGAGCAACGTGATGATCACCGTCCCGGCACAGTGCACCAACGGCGTCGCAGCGCGGGCCGTAGCGCACACCTACCGCGTGATGAACATGGGCTTTTTGCGAGCCAGTACGGTCAACCCAGGCACCGCACCGGGGATGGATGGACACGACACCGTGGTGTGGCTCCAAGACCGCTGCGGGCCGCGCAACGCGATGTCCTACGGATGCAACGATGACGCGGCACAAGGAGAGCAGCGCTCGACGGTTGTGAGCAACCGAATCTTGATGCCCGGACAGATGGTCACCATCGTGGTCGCCAGCTTCGCTATGGCGGGGGCTCCGATGGGCCAGCCGTATGAGCTGAGCGTTGAGGAGGTCGCGCCGTTGATGATGGGTGCAGACTGTGACCCCAGCGGACCGGACCTCTGCGTCGCAGGAAACACCTGTGTTGGACCCGGCCAAGTGGGCCGCTGCGTCGCCGATGGCTCGCTCATTGCGCACTGCCGCGACATGATGACCTGCGATATGGGCCTTGAGTGCATCCAAGTGGGTGACACCGAGTATCGCTGCCTTCGCCGTGCCGCCGCTGGTGGAGCCTGTGACGCCGTCACTCAGTGTATCGCTGGCGAGGATTGCCTTCCCGAGAACTACAACGCGTCGGGACAGCAGGTTTTCAAGTGTCGAGCGCAAGGCCAAGAAGGCGGTCTCTGTGGCGGGATGGGTGGCGGTCCGTGCATGGGCGCGTTGACGTGCACTGGCACAGACATGGTCCAGGG
>JANNCG010000011.1:0-10518 GCA_031386385.1 Myxococcales bacterium | reverse complement strand
CCAGAAACACTCAACCTCATGAACCTTGAGGGCTACACCACCGGCGGCACGATTCACGTCGTGATCAACAATCAAGTTGGATTCACTACTTCGCCCGCAGACTCGCGCTCGACCCGGTATTGCACCGACATCACGCGGATGTTGAAGATCCCGGTGTTTCACGTGAACGGCGAGGATCCCGAGGCGGTTGCTTGGGTGACGACTCTCGCGCTTCAGTATCGCCAGCGCTTTGGCAAAGACGTGTGCATCGATCTGTACGGCTATCGAAAGTATGGCCACAACGAGGCAGACGAGCCGCGCTTCACCCAGCCACTGATGTACGAAGTGATCGACAAGAAGCCCTCAGTGCGAACTGCATACGTTGAGCACTTGGTGAGCCTTGGCTCAATGACTCGCGAAGAGTGCGACAAGCTCGCGGCCGAAAAACGAGCAGCACTTGAGACTGCGCTTGAGGCGACCAAAAAAGATCCGACGGCACCGACGATCTCTGCGTTTGCGGGCCTGTGGGCGAAGTACGCCTCGGGACTTGACCGAGATGTGATGGACGTCGATACAAGTGTTTCGCCTGAAAAATTGCAGCAGTTGATGACAAGAATGCGGCAGATTCCCGATGGGTTTACGCCCAACGCGAAGGCCGTCAACACTGCGTGGCAAAGGCGCGTTGAGGCGCTTGAGACCGGCGCTCAGCTCGACTGGGCAACCGGAGAGTCCTTGGCGTTTGCGACTCTTCTGTCTGAGGGCGTTCGCATCCGGTTAAGTGGGCAGGATGCTCGCCGCGGGACGTTTACGCATCGTCATGCGGTGCTTACGGACAGCAAAACAGGGAGCCGTTGGACACCCTATAGCAACGTGCTCAAAGCACCTGCGAAGTTTGACGTGTACGACTCACCCTTGAGTGAAGCGGGGGTGATGGGATTCGACTATGGATTCTCGCTGGACTATCCCGACGCTTTGGTGATTTGGGAGGCGCAGTTTGGAGATTTCTGCAACGGCGCCCAGGTCATCATTGATCAGTTTTTGTCCGCCGCTGAAGACAAATGGAACCGCTGTTCGGGCTTGGTTCTTTTGCTTCCGCACGGATTTGAGGGCCAAGGTCCAGAGCACTCGAGTGCACGACTTGAGCGATTTTTGCAGCTCTGTGCAGAAGACAACATGTTCGTTTGCAACATGACCACTGCGGCACAACTATTTCATGTGTTGCGTCGTCAAGTGCACCGACCGTTGCGCAAGCCCTTGGTGATTACCTCGCCAAAATCGATGCTTCGCACATCGTTTTCGTCGATCAACGAGTTTGCCAAGGGCAAATTTCAGCGCGTGATTGCAGATAGCACCACCGCTTCGCCAAGCGCGGCGGCGAAGGTGAAGCGGATTCTGTTGTGCTCGGGCAAGGTCTATTATGACCTTGAAGATTTGCGCACGAAGAACAACCGCGAAGACATTGCGATCGTTCGTTTGGAGCAGCTCTATCCGCTGTCCGAGAAAGAACTGCGCGACGCTCTAGCGCCGTACGCCAACAACACGCCAGTGGTTTGGGTCCAAGAAGAGCCATGGAATATGGGCGCGTGGTACTTTCTCTCTGCGCGACTTCCGAAGCTACTTGGAGCTCGCTCCCTGACGTGTGTCGCTCGTGACGAGAGCGCTTCACCAGCGACCGGTTCGGCCAACAGCCACAAGATTGAGCAAGCTCGGTTGCTCGCCGAAGCGCTCGGCTAAATATCCCCTATTCGCGTGTTGGCAAGTGTGGCTTGCTACGCTTGCGCGCGCTTGGACGAGGTGAGGGGCGCTTCGGCAGGCGCCTCAGCGACGCGCTTCAGTCCGTGCTTGAGCATTAACTCTGCGTGAATTTTGGCAAGAAGTTCTGGCTTTGCTTCGAGCGCCGTCTTGATCGCGTCACGGCCATTTGCCAAGCGTTCGCCCTTAAAGCTAAACCAGCTTCCGGATTTTTCGAGAACACCAGACTGCTCGGCCAGATCCACCACGTCGCCAATACGTGAGATGCCCTGACCATAGATAATGTCGAACTCGACCTCGCGAAATGGTGCCGCCATTTTGTTCTTCACGATCTTAATGCGGGTTCGATTGCCGATGATGTTTTCGCCATCTTTGATCTGTCCCGTGCGACGAATATCCATTCGCATGGAGGCATAAAACTTCAAAGCGTTCCCGCCCGTTGTGGTCTCGGGAGAGCCAAACATCACGCCGATTTTCATTCGGATCTGGTTGATGAAAATCACCAGCGTGTTGGACTTGTGCACTTGTCCAGTGAGCTTTCGAAGGGCCTGTGACATCAACCGCGCGTGCAAACCTGGCAGCGAATCCCCCATATCCCCCTCCAACTCAGCCTTTGGAACAAGCGCCGCAACGGAATCGATCACGACCAGATCGACAGCGTTTGATCGGACCAGCATGTCCGCGATCTCAAGCGCTTGCTCTCCATTGTCCGGTTGCGACACCAAGAGGTCTTCCATATTGACCCCAACTTTTTTCGCGTAGCTCACGTCAAGCGCGTGCTCAGCGTCGATAAACGCAGCTACACCACCGGCTTTCTGCACCTCCGCAATGGCGTGCAGTGTGAGTGTGGTTTTGCCTGAGCTTTCAGGCCCATAAACCTCAACGATGCGCCCCCGGGGATACCCACCAATGCCCGTGGCGATATCAATAGACAGAGCTCCGGTTGAAAAGACACCCACGTCGGGCTTTGTGACTTTGTCGCCCTCCATCCGCATGATGGCGCCTTTGCCAAATTGCTTTTCAATCGATCCGAGTGCGTCTTTGAGTGCCTTTGATTTTGCTTCTTCCAACATGTTGCTCTCCGTTGTTTTGTTTTGTGCGTCCAGGTTTTGCTGTGCGCCACGACGTTGTTGACGAGGTAGCTATGCGCGTTCTGACGGTGTTTGGCTAGCTCGGGGCCCGTCGCGAAGAGCGGTGATGCGAAGATCTAATTATAGCAAATTTGCTGGCAGAATTGATGTGACTAGATATGTCAATTGGCTGTCCAGGCGACGGTGCTCTGGGCGATGTGACAGCTAATGACACTACCGCAGAGAAGTTGGTTCGCCCCAGCCAAGGCTGCTACGTGAATTTGAGATGCAAATGGTCCGTTCTCTTCGATTGTTGCGACGTTTGATGCGGACCGCCCTTGCGCCAGTGGTGGCGTTTGGACTTGTGATTCTCAGCGGTCCGGTGAGGACTCGATTTTGGATCTTTGGCGCTCTCGTGATCGCCTCCGTGTCGATCCTCTTGGTGCGCGCAGTGCAGCGTCACGAGCAGCGAAAAACCGAGCCAAAAGTTGCTCCACTCGACGCGAGCAGTGCGTTGTTGATCGTGTCCTGGTCCTTTGTCGCGATCAATTTGACCGGTGGTGTTGCCCACTCTTCATTGGCTGCGCTGCCTGTTCTGGTGCTTGCGTTGTTGGGAGCCCTTGCGGCTCCAGGGACTGCGGTGCTGATGGCGCTCGTTGCCTTTGCGATTGAGCTCGGGTTGTCAAAGCACCTTGGGGTGATCGTTTCACATGCGCTCGTTTTGAGAGGCGTGCTGTTTTTATGCGCCGCCGTCGTCCATACCGTGATCACGCGTCGTGAAGTTGCGAAGGTGCGCAAGGTCGCTACAGAGGCGCTCGCGGGAGAGCGATCGCGCCAAAAAGAGGCCGCGAAGTCCTTTCGATTGATTACCGCGCCGTCGCCTGTGCCGCACCCACACAGCTCTGAGGACGCTCGTCGTGTCCGCTCAGGGCTTGAAGAAATCCGAGAGAACACGGCGGGGCTTTTAGCCCTCACGCAACAGATGATGGGACTGCATACCTGTGCTTTGTTTTGGCTCGATGCCCGAGGCGCACAGCTCGATTTGGTTGCAGTGAGCTCTGAGAGCAACGCTTTGGTCTCGCGCAAGCCTATCGCTGTGGGCACCGGAGCCGTTGGTGGCGCTGCTGCGATGGGCCGCGCGGTGCTGCTTAGAAAGCTGCGTCCAGAGTACAGTGGGCTGTCGTACTACGAGAGCGGGGTTGCGCAATCGGTAAGAAATTTTGCAGGTGTTCCGGTGATGGAGGACGGTCAGGTCAAAGGCGTGATTGTGGCAGATCGTTGTGAGGATAAGGCGTTTGAATCGTCGGACCAAACAACACTTGAGGGCCTCGCGCTGCAGTGTCTTCGGTTGGTGCGAACCGAACGAGTCTTTGCTGCAATGGAGAAGAGCAAAGATGAGCTTGCAAAAATGCACGCAGCGAGCCGCGCCTTGGGTGATGCGCTGAGCGTCGAGCAAGTCTTGGATGCAGTGGCAGAGAGCGCTCGCGCCTTTGTCGAACACGACCTGTGTGTGGTGACTTCGTACGATCCAAAGACACGCGATCACAAAGTGCGTTTTGCGGTTGGCGAGGGTGGTGATGCGCTCAAATCGCTCGTATTTGCGCCCAATCATGGGATCGCGTCGAGTGTGGTTGAGACGCGGCATGCGCTTCCCTATCGTGGGCAGTACGACGCTCGGGCTCAGTATCTTTTCACCAAAGACCAGCCCCTTGACGGGATGGAGTCTGCGCTCTGTCTTCCACTCGTTGTGCGCGATCACCCCATCGGGACGCTGACGCTCGCTTCACACCGAAAGGGCGCTTTTGCCGACGGAACACGAAGCCTCTTAGCCCTCCTTGCTGGCAACGCTGCTGTCGCACTCTCGAACGCCAGCGCGGTGAGAAAGCTCGAAGAGCTCGCGACAACAGACCCCATGACGGGACTACTCAACAAGCGATCACTCGAGACCGAGTTTGAAAAACGGCTGAAGAGCGCCGGACGATTTGGCCGCAAATTGGCTGTCCTTGTGACGGACATCGACAAGTTTAAGAACGTCAACGACACCTACGGACACTCCATGGGAGACGTCGTGATCAAGGGACTCGGCGCCATCCTGACCAAGTGCAAACGTGACACCGATGCGGTGGCGCGATTTGGTGGCGAAGAGTTTGTTTTGGTGTGCGAAGAGACTGATCTTGAGGGAGCCTATGCCCTGGCTGAGCGCATTCGCACCGAGTTTGAGAACACCACGTTTGCGACAGAGATGGGTCCGTTGAAGCTCACGTGCTCGTTGGGAGTGGCGGAGTTTCCGCGTGATGGAGAGACCCGAGAGCTTCTGTTTCAACGTGCAGATGAGGCGCTCTATGAAGCCAAGCGCACGGGGCGCAACCGAACCTGCGTCGCCGGTGGTGTCACGCCCGCACGGGCCGCACCTGTCGTAGCTGCTGCCAAACGACCTCTCAAATCACAGCGCGAACGCACGCCTGCACAGGGTGCTTGAGGCTTCATGTGACTTGGATGGGGCCCCAAGCCCATCGAGCGCAGTTTAAATCGCGATGTGTTTGAGCTTCATCTGGACGTCGCTTGACCAGTGATTTTCAAACGCACGCACACAGGTTGAGAGATACCGAACGTAGTCGTCATAAACCTGAACGCCCCACTGGGCTTTAATCTTTGCCTCATGGCTTTGAAGGCGTCGAAGCCACTCTGCCGTTGTTTTTCCATAGTGAACGCGACGCGTCTTGAGCTCGGCGATCTCCCAATATGGATTGACTGCGGCGACGAGTTCTTCCAAGCGTGGGTTCAGGCCTCCTGGAAAAATGACATCCGCCGTGAAGGCCAAATCTTGGAGGTCCTTGCGCGTGCGTGGAATTCGGTTGCGCAAAATGGCTTGAAACGCAAAGTGCCCACCGGGCTTGATCCAAGTTGAGCACTTGCGAAAGTACTCACGATAGATGTCAATCGCGAGTCCCTGTCGCGACTGCGCGGGGGACACAAGGTGATCGACCATCTCGATCGACACGAGTCCGTCGTACTTCTCGCCCGCAGGGTGGACCCAGTCTTTGTAGTCGCAGATCCAAAACTTCGAGTCTTTGATCTTGCGAGCCTCACACTCGTCGAATTGCGCAGTAGAAAGCGTGATTCCGTGGGCTTCTTTGATTCCACGTTGGGCAATGTATTCAACGTTGGCGCCCCAACCGCACCCGATGTCGAGGACCGTAGAGTTCTTGTCGAGCTCAGCGTATTCGTAGAGAACTCCAGACTTGTTGGCTTGTGCGACTTCAAGTGTCTCGTCGCCCTTCTCGTACACCGCAGATGTGTAGTGCATCCGGTCGTCGAGCCAAAGGGCGAAGAAGTCGTTGGAGAGACTGTAGGCAATATCGACTTCGTCTTTTGTGCTGGTCATGGCGCCCTCCGAAGTACCGAAGCAGCCTGCGATCGTCAACGCCCACGTCACTTCTGGACGAAACGAAATTTCACTGCGTTTGATGATTCGCAGGCGGAACAAAAATTACGCGCAACTAAACAAACGACTCTGGGGGAGGAAGGGGCCCTTCGAAGACATCGGGTTCTCGCCAGGTCTTGCAGCCGTTTCTTCCCGTTGCAAGGCACTGAAGCCCGCAGCGAATTCCTCCGCATACGGCTGTGGCGCAAAACTGGTCTATGGTCGCGCACGGGTCATTGAGGCGAGGGGTGCCACACGCCACCGGGATGCCGCAGACCCCTGCTTCGACCGCAGCGTCAGCCACAACGGGAGTCGAAGGATACTGCTCAAGCAACGAAGAGGTGGCTCCACAACCCGGCAGCACGAGGCCCGCGATGAACGCAATTTTGGGCGAGAGTCTTGTTGTTTTCATGAATGGCGCAGTTTTACTGCATTAACTCAGGTGGCGGAAGAGGCCCCGTGTTGTTTGACTCCCATCGTGCGCAGTCATCAGGTGCTCGCTGGCAAATGAGTGAACAGGGACGACGTCCGCAGGTGCGAGCACAGACAATCTCGCCATTGAGCGAGCAGGGGTCGTTATCGTTTGCGCGCTCGCACAACACTGCTGGGCCGCATCGAGACGGATCAGGAGGGAGGTTGTTGCGGTTGCCGTCGAAGTGCGCTGCGTCGTTGGGTGGATAGTCTTCGAGAAGTGCGGTTTTGGCTCCACAACCGGGCAAAATGCATCCCGCAATCAGCGCAACTCGTCGCGCCAAACTCAATGATTGATCACGGTACACCCACACACTCATGGGGAGGATGTTACAGGATTTTGTCTTCTCTGGGGACTCAGCACTCACTTTTTATTGGCAGTCTCTTGACACAATGCGCGAATCCGTAGATATGCGCGCCGTTCGATTGCGAACACAAACATTAACCCGGTCCTCACTCCGCCAGAGACTTAGACCCGGTCTTCACTTTGAAAAACTTTTGCAAAAACTTTTGAACGCTTAAATTTCAGCCCAACTAGAAGATAGATTTTTCTTCCTTAACTTGTCGTTTGCTCTTCACTTTCAACGGCTTCTGAACCTACAGATTGATTCTAGTTCTCTGATGCTTTCAGGTCGTTTTGCAGCACTGCTCTTTCTCTCCACGTTGTCCGTGACGGTTGGGGCTGTGGCTGTTTGCAAACGATCATCACCCACACCTGACGAAGCCTTCGCTCCCTATAGAATTCACCTCGGAATGACCCCCGCAGATGTTCGCGCAACCTTTGCGCATCCCAACGCAGCATCTTCGCAATGGCGAATTCAAAGCGCTGCAGAAACGGTGCTTGAGTGGAGTTCTACTGGGCGTTCTATGCGGTTTGAGTTTCATCGTGCGCAGCTTATGGCAGTCCGAGCAATTCTCGGAATGTCAGATCCCTCTACGCACGGAGCCCAACTTGAGGTATCAACCGCGACAGTCCTCCGCAGAACCCTGCGACAGGACGGTCGTGTGGAGCTCACACTCCTCGCGAGAGATTGTCCAACCCACGCTGCAGAGGCCCGTCGATTAATCGAAAGTCACTGAGTTTTTGCAGTCCCAAACTAGTTGTGGTCGTACTTGTAAACGATGAAGAGGGCTGTTCTTCTTCCCCGCACACAAGACAGTTTGTGGGCCGAATGTTTGAAACGATCCCACCATGCAGATCTTCCCACGCTCACTAAATAAACTCCCCGCGATGATCGCGATTGGAGGTGCTCTCCTCGGCGGAGCTGTTGTCGGAGGCCTTTGGTATTATGGCACTCCGAAACACACTCAAGTCGGTTACGCACCTCGCCAACCGGTTCCATACAGTCACCGGCTTCATGCCGGCGTGATGGGAATGGATTGTCGTTATTGTCATGCAAACGTTGAACGCTCGGGCGAAGCAATGATTCCCCCGACTCAAACTTGTATGAACTGTCACTCGCTTGTTCGCACGGACAGTGCCCGTCTGGCACCGGTCCGCGAGAGCTGGCAGACAGGACAACCTATCCCTTGGGTCCGGATCCATCGGCTGCCCGACCATGCCTACTTTGATCACAGCGTACACCTTTCAGCAGGTGTTGGCTGCTCAACGTGTCATGGTCGCATCGACCAGATGGATGTCGTGCGTCAGGACCAGCCGCTCAGTATGAGTTGGTGTTTGGACTGCCATCGCAACCCAGGGCCTAACATTCGTCCACGCGACCAAATCACCAACATGGAGTGGCGTCCTGATCCAAGTCAGCAGCCCGTCATGCAGCGTCGCGTTGAACCACCACAGAACTGTTCAGGGTGCCACCGATGAGCAAGAGACAGCCTTACACATTTGCTGACAACGCGCAGGATGCGCCGCAGTATTGGACGAGCACTGAGGACCTTCAGGGGCAGCTCGCGCAGTCGCCGGATTACCAACAGCAAGTTCGACAAGCGGTCGATAGCGAGTTTGGTCCAGGCGACGCAGACGGTCCTACGGATGACGTCTCGCGCCGTAATTTTCTAGGAATCATGGGCGCGTCCATCAGCCTCGCGACGATGGCCGGCTGTCGGCGTCCGGTAGAGAACATTCTGCCCTACGCGCGCCAACCTGAAAATGTGACCCTCGGCATTGCATCGCACTTCACTTCGGTGTTTGTTGATCGCGGTGATGCTGTTGGGATTGTGGTCGAGAGCCACGAAGGTCGCCCCACGAAAATCGAAGGCAACCCTGCGCATTCTTCTTCGCTCGGCTCGCTCTCAATGCGTGGCCAAGCGAGCGTTTTGGATCTGTACGATCCCGATCGCATGCGCTCTGCCATGGAAAATGGCGTGGATAAATCCTGGGAAGAATTTGATGCCGCGCTTGAGGCGATGATCGCACCACACCGTGAGAACCACGGGGCAGGTCTGCGCTTTTTGGCACAACCCAGCGTGTCTCCATCGTTCATGCGAATGCGCGCGCTTGTCAAAGAGCGCTTTCCAGAAGCAAAGTTTTATACGTTTGATCCGTGCTCGTTGGTGAACGTTCGTGAGGGTGCAAAGCTCGCCTTTGGACAGCTCGCAAACGTTGTCTATCAACTCGAAAACGCGCGCGTAGTCGTCGCCGTTGACTCAGACTTTTTGGGCACCGAATCAGGGATGGTTCGTTGGGCCAAGGGTTGGGGCGCGCGGCGCAAGATGCAGAGCGCACACGATCGTGAGATGTCGCGATTGTACGTCATCGAGCCAAGCATGACCGTCACTGGCGGAACTGCAGACCACCGTCTGCCGCTCTCAGCCCACGCAGCGATTCGCTATCTCGGTGCATTGGCCAAGCGATTGGCACGCACTCCAGGGATGACCATCGCCGGCGTGCAAGATTTTGAAGAGACGCCTGCGGGTGTTCCTGCTCATTGGATCGAAGCCGTAGCAGCGGACCTTATTGCAGCACGCGGTGAGTCCGTGGTGATCGTTGGCTCTCGCCAGCCACCAGGAGTCCACGCGTTGGCCCACGCTATCAATCAAGCGCTTGGCAACTTCGGACATACCGTCGCAGCCCACCCTGTGACCGATCCCGATGAGGGAAACAGCCTCGAAGATATCGAAGCGTTGGTCAACGAGATGGCCTCTGTCCGGACGTTGATCATTCTCGGAGGCAACCCATCGTACGAGGTGCCTGCATCGCTTGGTTTTGCTGAAAAACTCCGAGCCGTTGAGCACTCCCTTCACGCAACGATGTTTCACGACGAGACGTGCCACAACATCAAGTTGTGTATGCCATTGGCGCACTACCTTGAGACCTGGGGCGATCAGCGCGCGCTGGATGGGACCACATCGATCCAACAGCCGCTCATTAACCCACTTTATGCAGGACGAAGTGAGATTGAGCTCTTGGCTCAGATTCTCCAGTCCGGTCCCCGATCAGGTCACGACATCGTTCGTTGGACCTTTATCAATGGCCAGTCGTGGACTGTCGCAAGCGAGAGCAAGTGGCGTCGCGCGTTGACGACGGGTGTTATCGAAGACAGTGCGACTGCGGCGATGGATGCATCAAGCTTGCGCACCGCAGAACTCACCGCTGGTATTGTTGCGGCAAACACCGCGATGACTGGTGGTGCTGCGAGCGTCAACGATCTCGAAGTCCTCTTTGCAGTGGATAACAAAATGCTCGATGGACGCTCGGCGAACAACGCTTGGCTCCAAGAGCTTCCAGATCCCATCACAAAGATTTGCTGGGACAACGCCGCGATGATCTCGCCCAAGGCTGCGCAAGCGTTGGGAGTGACCAATGGCAAGAAGATCAATCTGAAGCTCGACGGAAAGACGCTGTCCATTGTGGCCTGGGTAATG
>JANNCG010001438.1:0-10596 GCA_031386385.1 Myxococcales bacterium | reverse complement strand
ACCACTGCGCCGACCACCGCGCCGCGGTCGTTCAGCACCTCGGGTCGCTCAAACAAAAACGACGAGGCGGTCGTGTGCGTGTGAATCTCGGCACCGTGCTCTGCCGCGTCGAGCGCGTTTGCTGCACACAATCGAGCACCGTTGATCCCCCATTCGTCAAACGTTACAGCACCCAGAAGGCGATTAGACTGCAGGCCAGGTGCGACCTGCTGGGCCTCGTCGCGCTTCAGTCGGGTATGGGGCTTGCCGCGTTTCAAGTACTGATAGTCGTCGTAGGCACGAAAAAAACCTTCGATGAGATCGAAGTACATCGACGATGCCCAGCTCGTTCCGTACACAGGGACCACGAACGGAATGCGAAAGATCAAGTGTGGTGCAATGGCCTGAACATAGCCTGAGTCCAAACACGAGCTGCGTGTGACCTCTGGCGTTTTCAGCATATACCGTGGGCCTCCGTGGATCATTCCACTAGAGTTTCCGCTGGCACCAAACGCGAGATCGTTGCGTTCGACAAGGATCACCTTGAGCCCACGAATGGACAGATCCCGCGCGAGTCCTGTGCCATTTACCCCGCCTCCGATCACCAAAACATCGCAATCAAACCGTGGACTGACAGCTTCAATACTCATGCTTCTCGGACGACGTTCTCTCTGTTGGGATTCGTTGGGTAGATGGCTCTTGGGGGGAGTAGGTCTCAGACCCTCGTGGACGACTATTTTTCGCCGAGCGCCTTTTCAACGCTTGCCAAAAACGCCGGGTCTGATGGTTTTACACTTGAGCCAAAGCGTTCGACAGTTGTGCCATCACGGTGAATGAGAAACTTTTCGAAGTTCCACCGGATCTCGCCTGTAGGCGTAGCCGTGGTGGTGAGCCATTGAAACAAGGGAGTCTTCTCTGCGCCCTTCACCACTTGTTTGGCCATAAGCCCAAAGGACACACCAAACTTGGCGGTACAAAACGACTGAATCTCTTCGTTGGTCCCTGGTTCTTGCGCCCCAAAATCGTTCGCTGGCGCGCCGATCACAACGAGCCCTTGAGCACTCATCGCCTTGTGCAATGCCTCAAGGTCTTCATACTGCCCTGTGAATCCACAGCGACTCGCAGTGTTGATGATCAACACGGGTTTGCCTCGATAACCTGCGAAATCAAGGGTTGTGCCGTCTGTGTTGGTGTTTTGAAAATCGTATAGTGATGTCATTTGTTATCTCTCTACGGTGAAATCTACCAACAAGTTATCGTGTCTTACTTCTCAGAAGACAAGGATAATTCCCGGCGATAGACCGGATACTGCATGTGCTCTCGAACACATAGAAACCCAAGGGACGAAAATAGCTCGCTTGGTCCGGTCCAAATCTCATCATCGCGCAAGTCTTCCCCGAGTCGGGGGTATGCCTCCAGAGCCCGTCCGCCTTGCGAAGTAGTCCACTCAACTGCTGCAAGCACAAGCGCGCGTCCAACGCCCTTTCTCCGATGTGCGCCTCCGACCAATAAACATCCAATCGACCAAACACTGGATGCCTCTCCAAGATCTCGATATGGCATTCGGTTCGTGAGCTTGGTGAGGCTTGCTCTGGGTTCAATTTGAATTGTGCCGATCACCTCGTGATCAACCATGGCCATGAGCGCATGAGTGAGTTGTTGTTGGACCTTCACGAGCTTTGCACGCTCGTTGTCTTGCTCAAGCTGCATCTGCCACGCACGATTGTCGCCCTCAAATTGCCAGTACATGCAATGGCAGCCTCGACCGGTGGGAGCGCGATGAAACGCAGCAAATTGCGCGAAGTTCTCTTCGCTCAAGACCTCAATTTGTAGGGACGACACAGCAGCCTTCATCGTGATGTGACTGCGAATACTATACCTTCGAGTGAATCGTTAGCGAATACCTGAGCTACGTGACGCACTCGCGCTCGATCGTGCGCGCGAGTTGCAGGCGCAGCTCGCTCAACACCTCAAGCCGCTTGCAGGCCTCAAAAAGCGTGTGGATAGCAGGCTCGCGCTTGCCCAACGCGCGAAGCCAAAACTTGCAGCGAGCCAAGGTGTATCTTTCTCGGTCGTCACCTGCCTGAAGGCTCATCGCAATAAACCTTTCGATCACGCTCAATCGTTTGGTGGGTGTCCACCAGCCGGGCTCTGCTCCGCGCAACAGACGAAAGATCTCTGGCTGCTCGATAGCACCCCGTCCAATCATCAAGCGTGTGCAGCCACTTTCGCGAATGCACTGCTCGACAGACTGAAGTGAGTCAATGTCTCCGTTAGCGACCACCGGGAGTGACGTGAGACTGCGAGCACGACCTATCATTGCCCAGTTAGCTGGAGGCGCATAGCCCTGCAATTTGGTCCGCGCGTGAATGGTGATCCACGAGGCTCCAGCAGCCTCAACAGCCTTCACGGTATCGAAGATGTCTTCGGGATTTTCCCAGCCCAAACGCACTTTTGCGCTAACCGAAACAGAAGGATCCACCGCGCGCCGAACCGTTCGAACGATCCTCTCGATGCGGGCGGGATCGCGTAGCAAAGAGGCCCCTCCATCGTGTTGATTGACGGTAGGAGCTGGGCACCCAAAATTTAAATCAATTACCTCCGCACCAAGCGCAGCGCCGTTTTGCGCCGTCGCAGCAAGGCGCTCGGCATGGCCGCCCAAGAGCTGAAGATGCACAGAGAATTTGCGCGACACGCGGGGTTGTGTCAGTTCTGGACACATGCGCCGCAGCACTTTGGGCGGGACAATTTCTGACGAGACTCGGATAAATTCGGTCACCGCGTAGTCAATACAGCCAAGGTCTGCGAACAACTCGCGCACAATCCAGTCTGTGACCCCTTCCATCGGCGCAAGCGCCAAACTTTCAATTGTTGGCAATGAGCCCATCGAATGACTGATTCAACAATAACACAGCCGGTTCGTCCGAAGGTTCGCAAGCGAACCAAGGTGGCAATGATTGTCCTCTGTTTGCTCGTCGCGAGCGTGGTGTTTTGTACGTATGCCGTGCACCGAGTGAGCAGTCACGCTGACCGCGTGATGTTTTCTGTGAGTGATGCTCCACGTCGACCGGTGGTTCTTGTGCTCGGAGCGCGGGTTGATCAGCAGGGCAATCCATCCTCCGCGCTCGAAGATCGGCTGCTTTGTGCGCTGGATTTGTACCGTCGGGGCAAGGCTGAGTATATTTTGGTCTCTGGTGATCACGGTCGGGACGGCTATGACGAGGTCAACGGGATGCACGCGTGGCTCGTTGCCAGGGGTGTGAGCCGCGACAAGATCTACCTCGATCACGCCGGATTTCGTACCTTAGACTCGGTGGCGCGAGCACAGAGCGTGTTTGCGGTGCGCTCAATGGCGATATGTACTCAGCAGTTTCATCTGCCCCGCTCGCTTTGGCTGGCGAACGCGCTGGGCGTTGAGGCTGTCGGAGTGATCGCCGACAGGCGGGTTTATCAAAAACGTCGACGCGATGCGGTACGAGAGTGGTTTGCGCAGACCCGTGCTTTTCTGGATACACAGGTGTTTCAAACACAGCCGAGATTTGTGGGACCGAGAATTCCGATTGGGATGGCTCCTGCACAATTGACACACGATCAAAATACCGCGAATTGAATGCGTCAAAGTCAATGACATAACCTGACAGTTATGGAGTGTCTCTGAAGTTTGTGTCGGCTGTGCGTGGTAAATCCATCATCGCGAGTTTGATCGGCCATGCACAACATTGATCCTTTACAATCTTGGATCCAGCTTTCTCGAACGCATGAAAGTG
This sequence comes from Myxococcales bacterium, assembly GCA_031386385.1. Taxonomy (GTDB): domain Bacteria; phylum Myxococcota_A; class Polyangia; order Polyangiales; genus JANNCG01. Next base: position 6,850 of record JANNCG010001438.1, on the reverse strand, counting down.
TTTTGCCCGAGCACAACATCTTGCGGGCGTTGCTGCGAAAGTTGCCAAAGTACTTCGCAGTTCACTCTCTTCGGTCGACCCGTCCGATCTTTGAGCAAGACCTCTTGCGTCAGCAAGACTGTCTCGCCCTTGAGCTGAGTGAGACGCCGCTTGATATGGTGGCTGCGCACGAAGAGCACAAAACACTTCGCGTGATATTTGATAAGTTGTATGCGCAATACGACGCGGTGGATGAGCCGTGGATTGAGCGTCAGGCGTTGCATGTATTGGGGTATCTTCGCGCTGAGCAAGACGTGAGCTGGTGGACTTATGTTCTTGAACGCTCAGGAGACGGAGATCCTTTCGCGGAAGAGCGGCGGATGTACGCCCTCGCGGCGTTGGCATGGCGAGCGGTAGGAGCACCACAGGGTGAAGCTGATGAAGCGCTCTGCTCTGCTTTGAGCCACTCTCGTGCGTCTGTTCGTGCGACCGCAACGATGTATTTGATGGCCGTGCATCGTGTTGCGCAGCGGGGGTTTTCGATGCGAGAGGCGACAAGACTCCACCAGATGGCTTCTGGCGATCCGTCGCTTGAGCCACGTGCGATCGCGCGAATCGCCCTTGAGCTCGACCGCATTGAGTGTGCGTGGGATCATCCCAACGGGGTGTATCGGTTTGCCGTGTTTCTCGCGCAAGATCGAAAGACCTCGTTGGGCGAAGTGTCTGTGAAAACCGTGCAAACCGCAGCACACTTGCACCACTTGATTTGCGCGCTACGCAAGTCTGAGTGTGAGCAATATACGCTCGCGCTCGGAGCCTTGGTGCGCGGACGGCGTTTTGATTTGTGCCGCACCGACAAGTTTGGACGGCTCCCTGCGCAGCTGCAGTTGGGAGGCGTTGGGATACGAAAGGGCGAGCAGTTGCTCCATCACAGTCCAATTGGGGACACTGTGGTGTTGCTTCGCGATGTGGTCTTAAACACCTCAGTGACAACCGCTGTGCCATGGCCTCACGCTGCGGGCTCCGTACTTTTGCTCGAAACACCAGTTAACGGAACTAGATTTCACCAGGCTCAAGCCGCGATGACTTATCTTCGCGCTCGCGACACGGTGCGCCTGCACCGCGAGTCATCGAACCCTCACGACGATCGCGCGGTTGAGGTAATGACTGAGCGTGGGGACAAGCTCGGATACATTCCACGTGGACAAAACCGGGTCATTGCCTCACTCATGGATGCAGGTGAGTCCACGCTGGCGGTGGTCGTTGAGATCGACAATGAAGGCGAGTTTCCCGTGATCTTTCTGAGGGTTTTTTCTGATCCAAAATCGTGACCGGGATTTGTGACCTGTCGTCACTCCGGATGGATCGGTGGCAATTCCGCTGTTTTTCGCAACGTTTGTGTGATCGCCCTTTTCGATTGATGAGACAACGGTTAGTCTCTTCGGCGACTGTGGCACTGCAAGACGACGAGGCGCTTTTGTCTCCGGGATATCTCGTCAACGGAGAGTACGAAATTCAATCGATCTCCGAGCGCCGTTCGCCGTGGATCGCGTACCGAGCCCAACACAAGACGAGAAAATCAGATCAATTTCGAGTGTTTACACTCTCTGATTTCAGCGTCGATTCTCGCTACATTGACGCCATTGCGCGTTATGGCGTTTGGCTAAAGAGTGCGCGTCTCCCTGGTATGCCGGGCTTTGTGGATGCGGGCGTCGAGCAGGGGTTTTCGTTGGTGATCACTGAGTGGGTGGAGGGGCCAACACTCGCAGCTTACCTGCAAGGTAGCCCCAAGATCACCCCCGACGAAGCGCTGCAATGGTTGCGGTCGATTGCTGAGCAACTTGACGTGATGCACGCTCAACGGCCTGCGCTGGTTCACCAGCTACTGTCGCCTCATACCATTCTCCTTGAGGGGGCGACACGACAGCCGCGCCTTGTTGAGATCGGATTTGCGCACTGCTTGAGAAGCGCAAAGCTCCCCGATGTTGCGCTGCATGCAAAGATTGAGGGGCTCTTTGTTGCGCCAGAAGATGTGGCGACGAAGGCTCCGAGTGCATCCGTTGATCGCTATGCGTTGGGTAAGCTCGCTGAGCTGCTGCTCTCTCCCATTGCCGCGCAATCAGCGATCGAGAAGGTCATACAGCGTGCAACCGCGCAGAGCGTGATGACGCGCTTTGTATCCTGTGCAGGCTTTGTACAGGCACTTGCGCTCGCTCTCCGAGGCGCAAAGCCGACAAGCCCCAGTGCGAACAACAGCGCAATCAACATCGCGAGCCCCGTTGCCGCGCCCGAGAGTCCTGCCTCGGTGCACGACGCGCCTACAAGACAAGTCCTCGCGCCTGCGTCAGATCCATCGCTCAGCGATGATCTTTTGCCATTGAGCGAGAAGTCACCAAGCGCACCTGCTCCAATACCGGCAAGCGCTTCGACACCAGAGCCAAAACGCGCGCAAGCACCCACACAGGCTGGATCTGCCGTTCAAACGACGAGCCCTCCACTGGTCGCAAAGCCTGCAGTTTTAGCCGCTAAGCCGACACCGCCCAAACAGCCACCGAAGACATTGGTCGGTCTCGGCTCGTTCAAAGATGTTCAGTTGCCTGTCGCAAAAGAGTCGCTTGAGCCACAACTCGAAGTGTCCGACAGTTGGGCGGATATTGATCAACTCGACTTCGATCCACTCGATCAAGCGCGCGGAGCGATTGGCGACGACGATGCTCTCCTTCACTTAATTGACGATGACGATGGCCCAGAGGTTGATCTCGCAGAGGTGTTTCCGGCTCAGGAGTTAGCGCCGGTTCTCGCAGCAGCTCCAAAAGTAAGTGCCGAGAGATCACCCATACCCCAGAGTGTGCCGGTTCTCGACGACCAAGAGGATGACGTTGTCCTCTCCACGGACGACGACTCAGAACTGGACGAACTGAGCGACATCGGGGATCCCCGAAGTGTGGTCGCTCTTGCGGACGTGACGCCAGTGGTTGAAAAAGCCGCGACGCCATCACAGCAGAGTGCTGCAGTCGTCAGTACCCCCGCTGACGATGATCTGCCGCTTATTGTGCAGACAGAATCTATCGCGCCACCAAGTCTCGAGCTGGATGTTTCGACCGAGAGTCCTGCCGCGAATCTTTTTGGACAAAAAGAGTCTGTTGCTGAGGTCGATCAGTTTGAGCGCGAGTTTGGGCTTTCCGCAGAGAACTCAAGCGCGAAGGTGATTGATGTTCCGCCGTTGTTTGAAGTGGCGGTCCCACCCCCCCAACCGATCGATCCAGTCGTCCCATCAGGTAAAAAAAGCAGCGCTCAAAAAACTGCGGTGAAGCTGCTGACGCCGATGGTGTTATTGGTTTCTGTGAGTGGTCTTGTCATTGGTGCCGCCGGGATGATCGCCGTTGACCGAGAGTTTGGATACTTTCATTCTTCGGGTTCAAGACAAAATCCCAACGCGCGCGGCGTCCTTGTGGTGCCAGCCGATGCTTCGCTTGTAGAAGATATTGTGCTGCAGCCACAGCCCGAGCCCCAGCCCGCGGTCATCGCGCGCGATACCGGTGCGTCGCGATTGATTGAGCTGGATATTCCCAGCAGTTCACAGATTATTGCCATTGCAGAGCCCGACGTCCCAATGTTGGCGTTGCCCGAGCCGACAGAGGATGTTTCTGCCGTTATGCCAGACGAGCCAGAGCCAACGACGATCGATCCGGATGGACCCGCTTTGGTCCCAGGTCCCAGTGGGTTGTCTGGTCCTGATTGGCACATTCGCGCTGCAGCACGACGCGTTGTTCGTACGGTTGTTGAGCCGTGTGGGCATGGCGCGCATCACGTGGCGCGCATCTTTGTTCGTTTTACCGGCGCGACCGGCGCCATTGATACGGTCTCTGTGGTGGGATCAGCTTTTCAAAACACGCCTCTTGGTGCGTGTGTCGAGCAAGCGATGCGTCGTGTGCAATTGCCTGTATTTCGCGACGCGCACTGGGATACTGATTACGCTGTGACGCTACGCTGAGAGGGGCGATGTGGCAGCGCCGAGACTCGGGCGCGCTTTTTTCAAACGGGCGCTAAACGTGAAACGTGTGGCGAGATTCACTCGATTTGTCACGGTCGTCTCGCGTAGGTTTGTGAGCACAATGACTGCAGCCGACGCGTTTCAACTCTCCGTGTGCGCTCATCCCCTCCTCGACGTCGCCGCGTTTGTGACCGAATGGAACAACGAGCTATCATCCCTCTCACTTGATCCTGCGTTGACGGGACACTTTCAGCTTGGTGCTCAGGGAGTCACGCTTGAGTCAGACGATACGGTGCGTGCGGCGATTCGAGACTTGTTGCGGCATGGCGGCTACAAGCCCACCGGGAGGGGCAAGCCTGCCTCTGAGTATTTGCTTCGCTCTGCAGAGCAAAACGCGTTGTCGTCCATCAATATCGCGGTGGATCTGTGCAACATTGTCTCACTGCACTCGGGCCTCCCAATTTCTGTCATCGATCTTGATCGATCCTCTGCGCCACACTCACTCCGCATTGCAGACGATGAGGTCAGCTATGTGTTTAACGCATCTGGACAGGTGATCTCGGTCGGCGGCTTACTGTGTTTATGCGACAACGATGGGCCGTGTGCCAACGCCGTTAAAGACTCGCAGAGAACAAAGACTCACGGCGCGACAAAACGCACGCTGTCTGTGGTGTGGGGTGCTCGGGCGCTCGCTGATCGCACCGAACAAACCACGCAGTGGTACGAAGCGCTCTGTCGCCAGCATGGTGGTCACACAAAAAGAGCAACGCTGATAGAGTCATAGCGGACATAGACTGACCATCGATTGGAGGCATCCAAATCGAGAGAAAAATGAGTGACATACTACGTCCTCAGAGATTGTACAGGCTGATAAAATAGCGGCAGAGTTGGTTCATGAAATCGAACGCAAAGACTCAAACCATCACTCAAAACACCCAACTCAACACAAACTCTGTGTGGTTGTCGGTGCTAGGCAGCGTGGGTGCTTTGGCGGCGTTTGCGTGGTTTATTGTGACCAACGGCAGCGCACTCAACAGCACCGCTCTGCCGCTCGCGTGTTTGGTGGGCGCCGTGATGGTGCGACTGGTTGAGATGACTGTTGTGTCGGCGGTTCGCGGTCAGCGTTAGACGGACTTCTTCGAGAACCACCAAGCTTTGCGCTCGACGGTGGGGTCTGCCTCACGCGCCACCTTGGCGTCATAAGTGAGTGGAGGAGGGACGATCACTTTGTCACCGGGCTTCCAGTTTTCTGGTGTCGCGACGCTGTGCTGAGCGTTCATTTGCAGAGCGTCCACAAGTCGAAGGACCTCATCGATGGAGCGACCGTTGGTGAGGGGATAATAGATCAAGGCCCGAATGGTTTGTTTTGGGTCAATGACGAACACCGCGCGGACGGTCGCTGTGGCCGATGCGCCCGCGTGAATCATGCCGTAGGCTTGTGCGACCTTGGTGTCGAGGTCTGCGACCAACGGATACGAGACCTTTACGTCCCAGTTCTTCTCGATCTGATTGAGCCACTCCAAGTGTGAGTAGATTGAATCGATGGACAGGCCGATGAGCTGAACATTTCGCTTCTCAAACTCTGGGGTAAGCTGTGCGAACCGTACTAACTCAGTGGTGCACACGGGAGTAAAATCCGCGGGGTGCGAGAACAGCACGACCCACTTTCCCTTGCTCGTGTAGTCGCTGAGCTTGATAGGACCGTGGGTGCTGACGGCGGTAAAGTCCGGCGCAGGGGCGTTGATTTGTGGAATTCCGTAACCGAGGTCGTTGCTCATGAATCTGAATGCTCCTTCGGAGAATCGTTGTTTTAACTGAGAGAAACCTATGAAAAGTGACGTGCTGTGCTGCCCTTGTGGGTGTGGATGCGTTCACTTTTCTGAAAACGCTGTGGATTATAGTAGAATCTATCCCCAGTCCGCAAGCCCCGACATGATCGGTCGTCTTCACACTTGTTCATCGCAGCCCCCGTCGCGTCTTAACAGTTCATGACTGACAGTAAGTTCTGCACCGAGCAGCGGAGCCGTCCAATGAATGGCCCGCCAACGCTCAGAAGGGTAACTCAGAACATTATGTGTGGTTTTATCATCGGAACAGTTTGTTTGATTGCGCTCATGAAGATGGTTCGTCACGGCCGTGGCTGTCATGGCGGTGGCTGTCATGGCGGTGGCTGTCACGGCGGTCGCGGTTGGGGCTGGCGCGGTGGTCGCGGCCATCACGACTCGCATGATTCGGGTCGCGGCGGTCCTTGGGGCGGCTGGGGTCCCGGTCGCTCAGGAGGCGAGCGCATGATGCTGCGAATGTTGTTTGAGCGCCTGGATACAACGCCAGGCCAAGAGAAGGTCATCGTTGCCGCAGCTGATGAGGCTCGTGAAGCAATGCGTGGAACGTGGGCTTCAGTTCGTGAGTCCCGGGCAGACGTTGCCCGAGCGATGCGCGGTGAGGTCCTTGATGAGGCAGCGCTGAGCGCCGCAAGAAGTAGACACGAAGAAGCGATGCGCTTGGCACATGACACCATGACCAGCGCGCTGAAGAAGGTTCACGAGGTCCTCGATACACGCCAGCGTGTCATCTTGGCAGACGTGATGGCAGACGGCCCGTTTGGTGCTCGTATGGGTTGGCGCGGTGGTTTTGGCGAAGGCGGTCCCTACCGCAGCGCGTAGGCAAATGGTCTGAAAATTTGCTCACAAAATAGAAGTAGAAAGGCTCGAATAGAAACATGTTAGTACGAAAAATTGTGATGGTGTTGTTGGCGTGTGGTGTCGTCGGTGGATACTCAAGCGGCTTTCGCCATATGCGACAGATGCGTCAGCGTCACCATGATGCGCAGATGCAGCAGATGTCCCAGCAGTGCGCCGAGGCTGCAGTGCGCGCGAC
>JANNCG010000128.1:0-19604 GCA_031386385.1 Myxococcales bacterium | reverse complement strand
CGCGCCCAGCGGCGCAGGCCCGCTGACGACCGACCGACACGGCCCTGGCACCAGCACCTACCGCAACTCAACGGGTGGTGGCCAGTGGTCACAGGTTAGCCGAGCCAACCTTCGCGGTGGCGATGCGCTGGTGTACAACAGCGGCGGATCAGGTCACATTGTTTGGGCTAAGGGCGGCGACGGCTGGGGCGCTCTTGATCTTTATGAGTCGCGCGGATGCCGTTATGGAGTCACTCACGACACCCGCACCAACGACAACTCGTACGTCGCCATTCGCCTCAACTAAACGCATCCAGTGATGGCCCTTGTGAGCCTCACGGTTTGACGATGTTGAGAAAGCTCGAAAGCATCTGATAGGTCAGTCCCCAAACTGTCTTTCTGTTTTCGAGGTAGGTACAAGGCAGCTGGATCGTTTGACCTTCGTGAAGATAGTCAAACGATCCTTGTGCATTTTCGCTGCTCAAATGTGTTAGCGGAGTCCAGAAGGTTTGCGCCACCTCGTCGCTAAACACCAGCGCGTCACCCACTTCGGGCGCGTGCAGCACATAAACAAACGGCGTGATCACCAGCCCCACGGGTCGTCCTCGCGCGATCGCAGGAAGATCTGGCATCTGGTGGAGCAACGTCGCCTGTCCACGAAGCTCTAAGCCGATCTCTTCAAGGACCTCGCGCTCGGTGGTGTGCTGCAAGTTGAGGTCACTCTCGTCTTTGCGCCCACCCGGAAAAGCCATTTGACCCGACCAAGGATCCCGAGGGTCTTCAGCGCGCTGAATAAACAGCAGCTCGCAGCCAAGACCCTCGACGGGTTCGCGAAGAATGACCGCGACTGCAGCTCGCTTCACGACCGCCTCGTCGATCGAAGAGCGGCCAGTATCGGCCGCACGTTGCGACAATATCTCTTGGATTTTTGCTCGTGAAAACATCTAAGATAACATCCTTCTGGCCAGCGCTCGCCAGGAAGAATCGGCAGAACACACCTCACGAACCGCGTCCACAACCGACGGTAATTCGCCCTTGATTTTGGCAGCGAACCCGCAGAGTCCTGAGACGCCGGAGAGAGGTTTTTCCATGGCATGAAGCGCGCGCACACACCGCGCGGGGTCGCCAAGCTGTCGCAGAGTCCACCACCAAGGTCCCGAGTCACTCTTGCCGCCCTCGGCCGCAAATAGCATCCCGACCACCGAGTCCTCTGACAGTCTTTTGGTCGCTAAGATCTCTGCAAGCACCGTCGAAAACGTGTCGAGGAGCGGTGACACCGGAGCGTTTTCAAGCCAGCGCAAAAAGCCCGCAGGATGACTCAGAGCGTGAGAAGCGCGACGCTCAAGAGCGTTGAACGCAGTCGGAATACGGCTCATTTGCATGAGCAAGAAATCCGTAGCCTCCGGGGCCTCAAGAGCTGAGGACCATGAGGATTGTCCCTGCAAATATGCAGCTATTTCTGATTTTAGCCCCGTTGGGATCGCGCTTAGTTCGAGCATTTCGCGCGCTTTGTGCTGCATCACATCTTCGTCCAGCGGTTGTGAAGCGGTGCGCAAAGCGGTGGCGAGCTCACTCAGTTTGCTGACACCAATTCGCTCTTGAATGCATCGCTCGACCACGTCGTAGGACTCACTCGCATGGTACCCAAGGTTCACAGAGCCATTCTTGGGTTCACCGCGAACAATGGTGAGCAGGGTGACGTCTTTCATCAGAAAGCGTGAAATGCTCTGAATCGCAGCCCAAGCGGGCCGGTGCTGATCGGGCGGCAGGCCCACCTCGGGCAACCGGGTAAACAGATCGACCTGGACCTGGTCCCGCGAGGGCATCACGAAGAACAGCCGGTCCGCAAACACCGGAGAAATAGGCAAAATCGCACGAAGAGCTTGGGAATAGGCAAAATCATCGAGCCGAAACACCAGCGCCCGCTGGTGAATTCGACGATTCATCGCTTCGTCTTCAAGGATGACTGGCATGGAGGGCAGAGATTGTATACTCAATCCACCGTGCGAACGACCTATCTGCTTCTCTCAACACTCACCGTTGGTGCGCTCGCGTTCGCGACGATCGCCGTTGCGCAAAGCACTAGCCCCACCCGGACCATCGCCGTGGATGATTTACGTCCCGGAATGCGCGGATATGGCCTGTCCGTTTTCAGTGGAACACGCCCCGAGCGCTTCGATGTCGAGGTTGTAGGCACCCTGCACAACTTTCGGCCTCGGCAGGACTTGGTGCTGATTCGGACCACGCATCCCATTCTTCAGCGGGCCAACACCGTCGGGGGTATGTCAGGGTCGCCCATTTATGTCGACGATAAGCTCGTCGGAGCCTACGCGTATGGTTGGGAATTTGGCAACGAAGCCATCGCGGGAGTCACCCCCATCGCGAACATGCTGTCTGAGCTTGCGCGCCCAAGACGAACCCCAGCAGGGATGATCCCGGGGATGGGCCCGAGTATTGGTGCGGGAGCCCCGATCGGGGCAAACACAGAAAACCGCAGAAATGCCACGCTGGACGCGACTCGCTCACGGATGCTCGCGACCCGAGAGCCGGTGAATACGCCACATGGGTTGCTGACACCGTTGGCGGTTCCACTCGCCGTTGCAGGCATGAGCAATGGTGCTATACGATATCTGTCAGAAGCGTTTGAGCCCTTAGGGATTGTGCCTCTGCAAGCTGCGGGCACCGGGACGCCCGGACGAATCCCCGCGGGGACCCCAGAGCACTACGAAGCCGGCGGAAGCGTGAGCGTGCAGCTTATTTCGGGTGATATTTCAAGCGCAGGTACGGGTACCGTGACGCACGTGCAGGGCCCCATGGTCCTCGGGTTTGGGCACCCCATGCTTGAGCTTGGTGAAGTGCTCCTCCCCACAGCGCTCTCGCGAGTGTCTTGGATTTTATCAAGCTCACGACGGTCGTTTAAGATCGCAGAGCCGATTCGTGCGTTGGGTGCTTTGCAACAAGATCGACCATCGACCATCATCGTGGATGAGCGCGTGACGGCTCCGACGGTTCCCGTTCGTGTGACGCTGCGGGGCAACGATGGAGCACCGCAAAACGAGTGGAACGTGCAGGTCGCTTGGCACCGCGCGCTGTTTCCACGGCTTGTGGGCGGGGTTGTCATGACGGTCTTAGAGACCGCCGCGGGCGACAACGCAGACGTGGCGTACACGAGCACTGCGCGTGTGCAAACGCAGGACTATGGCACACTTGAGTTTACCGATGTGGGGGTCTCACCCAATGGACCTGCGGCAATCTCGCCAGGGTCTCTGTCGTACTTCGACGCGATCGAACGCCTGACCGAAAACGCGTTTACCACAGTGCGTGTCACACGCGTTGATGTGGACGTGCAGCTTCGCTGGAGGCGCGAGTTTTACTATGTTCGAAACATCGCGTTGTCGCAGTCAGAGGTAGATCCCGGGACAACCGTGCAGCTATTGGTCTCGATGGGGCAATATGGCGAAGCCCCCGTGACACGGACCGTCCCACTTGAGGTCCCGAGAGAGCTCGCGGGTCGAGAGATGGACATCGAGGTTTCCGCGGGTGGCGAGACCACTCCCGATCTCGCAGAACCAGAGTCTATCGGTGATTTGGTGCGCAATCTGACCACCAACTATCCCGACGACTCGCTGGTTGTCACCGTTCGCATGCCCGGACAAGGCGTGACGCTTCGGGGGCGAGCCGTCTATCACTTACCCGGGAGCGCGTTTGATGCTCTCAGACCGGGCGCGAGCAGCGATGGCGGAGATCCATTGCCCAATGTTCGGCGCACGGTGATTCCGATGGGGCGCGTGGTCACAGGCCGTGATCGCGTCAGACTCCGCGTTCGTGACCTACGTCAGTAATTTTAGCGACCCATTCAAAGTAAACACAGCCAGAATGAATACTCGTCTATCTCTCGTTGCAGCCTCGGCACTCGGTATTGCGTCGGTGCTTGCGCTTGTTCCTCGCTCATCCAACGCAGTGCAAACACGCACCATCGTGATCGACTCTGCGGTTGATCTCTTAACGGGAACACTGGATCGAACCTCGGTGACCTCCGAAGGTTCGGTGGTCCTCGGCGCGGACATTACCCGTGTCGCGCTGGATCCCGCCGCGAGCAGCGCGTGGTGTATCTACGAAGCCGCAGACGCGCTCTATGTGGGATCGTCTGTCGACGGCAGGGTGTACAAAATCACCAACGGACGCGCTGAGCTGTGGGCCAACACAGGGAGCGTCGCGGTCACCGCCATTGTCGCGGGCGACAACAACACCCTCTTCGCCGCCACCCTTGGCGAAGGAACCATCGTGAAGCTGCGCGGGCCTGAGAACGGTCGAGTGCGTGATGCTGAGCGATTTGTCAGGCTTCCGGGCGTTGAACATATTTGGGCGCTGCGTTTTGACAGCGCGAGACACACGCTGATAGCTGCCACAGGCCCCGAAGGAAAGCTGTTTGCCGTTGATGCACAGGCGCGCCCCACGGTGATCTTCGATGCGGACGAGCCGCATTTGTACAGCCTCGCGATGGGGCCGAGCAATTCGTTTTACGTTGGCACGGGTGGCACCGCCGCGGTGGTCTATCAGGTAGAACGGCCCGGGGTCGCGCGCGCGATTGCTCGGTTTGCAGGCAACGAGGTCAAAGCGCTAAGTGTTGTGGGACCGCTGGTGTACGCCATCGCGAATGAGTTTCCTGAGGCACCTGAAGCTCCGAGACGCACGGCGATTGTGGCGCGCGGGCCTGTTCCGGGTGGCACTGGAGCCACTCGCCCTCGACCCGGCCGTGGTGCCCTCTATGTCATCCGCGAGCCTGGAATCACCGAACGATTGTATGCAAACACCGAGACTCACTTAACGGCGCTTGAGTGGGACAACACTCGCCGTGAGATGTTTGTCGGCCTCGGAGCCAACGGCAGAGTGCTCGCGGTCAGCGAAGATCGCACCGCGCGCATCGCATTTGACGTGGACGAAACCAGTGTTTTATCGCTCTCTCTCACCGGTCGCACACGTGCATTTGGCACCGGCGACTCCGGAGCGATCTATCTCGTTCAGGCCGGACGACCTGAGCGACCCACGTGGACATCGCGCATTCTTGATGCAACGAGCGCGTCGCAGTGGGGCTCGGTTCGATGGCGGGGTGCTGGCTCTCTTGACTGGGAATTTCGCTCAGGAAACAGCGAGCCCGCAGACAACACTTGGTCCGCATGGACGGCCCTGAGTGCCGACGGAACGGTCCCCTCAACCACCACACGGTATCTGCAAGTTCGAGCACGATTTTCTCGCGACCCAGCGACAGTGCTTCGTGCGGTCACCGTCTATTACCTCCCGCGCAATCAGCGTCCCGTTGTCACCGAGGTCACCACCGAGCCACGCGCTGGAGACGTGCGCCCGCCGGTGGTTCGCCTCAACTGGAAAGTCGAAAACCCCGACAGCGACAGTATTCGCTATCGGTTGCGATATCGCGGCGACAGCGAAACAGCCTGGCGTCCACTGTTGCGCAACAGTGACTACACCACCGCGGTCACTTACGAATGGAACGTAGATGGTCTCCCAGAGGGATTCTATCGTGTCTTGGTCGAGGCCACGGACGAAGCCAGCAACGCAGAGGGCGACAGTCTTAACGACAGGCGTGAGAGCGAGCCAGTGTTGGTCGACCACAGCGCTCCGACACTCACAGTGCGGGCCGAAAATGGGCGAATTGTCGGGACTGCCCGCGATGGCGCGAGCGCCGTCACACGCATTGAGGTGGCATTTGACACCATGGAGTGGCGCCCTGCACGAGCAGGTGATGGCGTGTTTGACGAGCGCGAAGAGGCCTTTGAAGCGCGTGTTCCGACTGGACTTTCGCCGGGAGAACACACCGTGGCCGTTCGTGCATACGACGAAGCCGGCAACATGGGATCCTCAACCGTCACACTTCGGCAATAGCCCCCAAGAGCGTGCCTGAACCCGTCGCCCTTCAGCACCCGATACCAGACAGCGTGGGTTCTCTCACGCTTCAACGCGCTGATGGGACCTCAATGGCGCTGCAGGAGTGTTGGGCTCACTCCGACGCGCTGATCCTCTGCGTTCGACACTTTGGGTGTATCGCGTGCGCGCAACAGATCGGAGAGCTTCGTGAGCGACTCGCGGACTGTGATGCGCTCTCTGTCTCGGTGACAATCATCGGCTGCGCAGAATATCAGCAAATTAACCAGTGGATTGAGCGCGAACAAATCCAGTCGCTGTCCATGCAGGTCCTCACCGACCCAACGTTAGCCGTGCATCGAGCGCTTGGGCTGCACCATGGCGTGTGGCGGACTTGGGGAGCAAAAGCGGCGGTGAACTTTCTGCGAGCGTTTGCGAAAGGGTATCGACAGCGGGGTTTTCACGGCGAGGTCTCGCAGCAAGCAGGAGCGTTGATGGTGGATCAAACAGGGACGCTCTGGGCGCTGCACAAAAGTGAGCACTTGGGAGATTTGCCCTCGCTGCCGGACCTGATTGAAGCTGCGATGAGCGCGCGATTAGCGCGAGAAACACTGAGGTTGTAGCTCCCGATGCTTCATCTGCTCATCAACGCTGCCAACTTGCTCATTCTTGCAAGCTTTCTTGTGCGAGACATCTTGTGGCTCCGCATGTTGTCCATCCTCGCGGGGTTTTGCTTCATGGGGTACGCGGGGTTGGATCCGATTCCAAAACTTGAGCCCATGATTTGGAACGGGATCTTCATCACCCTCAACGTGGTGCAGGTTGTACGCCTGCTCCTTGAGCGACGACCCGTGTTGTGCACGACCGAAGAAGAGCGACTCTACCGGTTAGCGTTTAAATCGCTAGATTTGCGGTCATTTCGTACACTCGTGCGTGCGGGCAAATGGTGCACAGCCGAAGCGGGCGAGACTTTGGTTGCCGAGGGCGAGACGCTCAACCGTGTGATGATCCTTGATCGCGGAGTGCTTCGTGTTGAGAGCAAAGGGGTTGTCATCGCGCAGCTGCGTGAAGGCCGATTGATCGGCGAGATGAGTTTTTTGGTCGGCGGCAAAACCTCCGCTGCCGTGATCGCGGATAGCCCCTGTCGTTATGTCCAGTGGGACTCGCCCGTCCTTCGTGAACTGCTTGAGAGAGAGAGCGAGATGCGTGCAGGCGTGCAGTGCATTATCGGCCGCGATTTGGTCGCTAAACTGCGCTCAGCGAAAGAGCCGTCTCGCCCTGAGTAGGACTTGGAGTCGGGCTTGGGCTAAGGTTTGCCATAGGGCTTGGACGTGTGATGGAGCGTGTGTTCTGACCAACGCTCAAGTTTGCTTCGTGCATGATGCGCTCGGCTGCCAAGCGACCCGAGAGCGCGACCAACGGAATGCCCGTACCTGGTTGCGTGCTGGCACCACAAAAGTAGAGGTTGGTAAAATTGCGATCGCGATTGGGTGGGCGAAACGGCCCAACTTGATCGAGGGTGAGCGCCAGCCCAAACGCCGAACCCTTCGTTAAGTTAAAGCGCGATGCCCAGTCATTGGGAGTAAAGCGCTTCTCAAATACGATGTGCTTGCGCAGGTCTGGGGCAACGGTTCGCTCAAGTGCGTTTAAGACGCGCTCACGAAGAGGGCCGGCGGCGCTGTTCCAGTCGATCTTGTCGGTCTGATGTGGGACGGGGATCAAGACGTACAAGCTTGAGCCACCAGGAGGCGCCACGGAGGGATCAGTGACCTTCGGAGATGCCACATAGAAGTGCAATTCTGCAGGCAAAACGTGATCTTCTGCGAGGTCGCGAAAGCCCTCGCGAAAGTTATCACCCAAGAAGGTGTTGTGGTGCACAAGCCCCGGATACTCGCAGTCCAAGCCAAGATAGAGCATCAAACCGCTCGTGGTGAACTTCAGCGAGTCCCTTCGCGGCAGCGTCGCCTCGGGGATCAAGTTGTCATACACCCAAGGCAGATCGGCGTTGGCCAACACAATGTCTGCCTCGACGTTGTCTCCTGAATCGAGCTTGATCTCGCGCACTTTTTCGTTGTGAGTGTGCAAGCGCTGAACGGAGGTTTGATAGCGAAATTCCACACCCATTTTAAGACAGAGCCGCTCAAGAGCCTTGGGGATCGCGCTCAAGCCGCCCATGGGATAAAAGACGCCGTCATTCAGCTCGGTGTACGGGAGCAGACCGTAGATCGCTGGGGCGAGGTATGGGGACATCCCCAGATACATAGTCTGGTACGAAAACGCGACGCGAAGACGCTCGTTGCTAAAGTACCTCGCCACGTTGGTCGCGACGGTGTTGTAGGCGCGCGCACGAAACAGCGACTGCAGCGTCCCGATCGAGGCAAACTCACGGACAGAGTCATAGTGGGTGACGACAAAGCGCTCCATCGCTTGCTGCATCATCACGCGACCGACCTCATTGAAGGCCAAAAACTTCTCGTAGCTCCCTCGCTCAAACCGCTCAAGCTCTTCGCGAAGCTGCGCTCGATCAGTGGTTAATGTCAGCGATTGTCCGTCGTTGAAGTGAATGCGATTGGTTGGCTTTATCGATTCAATTTGCAGCTCTGAGCGCATGTCGCAGCCAAGGTCGCTGTAGAGCTGCTCAAGCACAGAGGGCACCAACAACACCGTGGGGCCCATATCAAAATGAAACCCTTGCTCATCAATCGATGCGCAGCGTCCTCCAGGACCATCGTTTTTTTCAAATACAGTGACCGCAAAACCTTTGTGCGCCAAGCGAGCAGCCGCACAGAGTCCAGCAATTCCAGCGCCTATGATCGAAACGCGTCGTTTATTCAATTTTTAAACTCAGCCAAATTACGCTCTGCTACCGAAACTGGTTATCCCGCTTTTTCGTAAGAACGCACATGTTTGGAGAACTCTCATAAATGTTGTTTTCACGGCGTACTATTCTCGCGTCCATTCCTCCCACGATTGTGGCTTCGCGCTCAATCTCTTTTGCTCAGAGCATTGCAGGCGATGGAGGCTCGTCCATCAGTCCAGGGGCGACTTCCACTGCGAATCCTACAGCGAATCCTACACCGACAAATCCAACTACAACCACCGCAACAACTCCCACTGCGGCACCTCGAACCACACCTGTGGTCACCGGACCCGTTGTCGATTTTTCGCTCCCCACGACGGCGGGTCGTGACCGCAATGTGAGCGCTTATCGCGGTCGTGTCGTGGTCTTGTTTTACGAAACCCGTGGCGCGATTACGCAAAATCAACACGTGAAAGACGCCATGGGGCGACGCTTTGATGCTGATCGTTCGCTGGTGAATCGCTTCTCGCTCATCGCTGCCTGCAACGTCGCTGAGTACAACAGCTGGCCATCGCAGTACTTCGCCCGAGAAGCCATCAGTGCGGTCGCTCGTGCACAGCGCATTGAGCTGTGGCTTGATTGGCAACGAACGCTCATTCAGCGACTGTCACTGCGAGACGCGACTTCAAACATTGTGCTGATCGATAAGCAGGGACACGTGCGTAGCAGGCGCTTTGGTCGCGTTGCCGACGACCAAGTACAACCATTGATCACCGAGATGATGACGCTCGCCGCAGAGTAGTGCTACCGTCAGGCAGAGAGATCGCAATGACAGACGCCTATCGCAACGATCACGAAGCCGCGCTGAGACACATTGAAGCTTTACGTGAAGAAAATCGGGTCCTTCGCGATTTGCTCGAGAGCCAAGCGTGTGATGTTCCGTCACTGAAACGGCGTCCACAGTCAGCACTTCCGTCATTGCTCGCGGGGCTGTTTTTTCTCGCGGGTGCGGTCACTATCGCGGGCTCTGTCGCGAGCCGAGCGCCACGCTCTGGGTGTCCACATGCAAGCTGGGCAGCCGGGCAGAGGGCCTCGCTTGAGCAAGCGCGCCAACTCTCAGAGCCCGGGACGATCCGCGTCGAAGGACTGGCCGATCTCGAAGAAGCGCAAGTGAGCATTGATGGCATGATCATTCCGCGCTCAGGCGGGATGGCGTACAGTGGGCCACTGACGGGTCATCAAAATCATCACCTAGCGGTCACTTCGCCCGGGTATTTGTCATTCAATACGACTATCGGCGTGCTCCCTTCAACGGCTCACGGGATCAGCGTTCAGCTCACGCCAATCCCGCCGATTGATCCAAGCGCAACCAGGATCATCAACCCTTGGTCCACTTCAATGGCCGCTGTTCGTTAAGCAAGCTCAGGCGGGCTGAGTGGGCCTGACACGGGGACAGGGCAACGAAGCGTACCACCGAGCGGCGATGCCGCATTGGGCGCGCATTCACAACCACCGAATGCCAAATTGGGCCTTGATGGATCTGCCGGCTGTGGCCTGCATGGGCGACCATTCTCCGGTCGCTCTGCGTACGGAGAAGCTAGGCGCTCAGCAACGAGGGGTGTCCCTCCAGCATCCACCGTGGTCTGCCCTGCCGGGGTAGGATCCGTCGCAGCGACTGCCGCGTCACTCGCGTTAGGATCTGCTGTGGACTCAGTCCCAGAAGACCCAGTGGAGGCAGTGTTCTCTGAGTTGGTCGCGGCGCGCGTGCAGGCGATGCCGGCGAGGGTTCCGAGGGCTAAAAGTGACACCACTCGAACAACGCGTGGACGTGATATTTTGTTTTGATCGTTCATAAACTACCTGTTTTTTTTCAGCGAAACACTTACCAATGAACACGCTCGCCTCGCAACTCATTGGAGAAAAAATGTGCAGCTCACATCCATCCTCTGAGCGCACGCAAAGAGCTAAGCGAGCTCGGGCGGAGCGAGTGGCCCAGCAACGGGTGTTACGCAGACCCACTGATAGCCGGCCGCGCCGTTTTGTTGGCACACGCACCGTGATGGGGAGGGTCCATTGGTCGTTGGCGCGCAGGCTTGGCCTTCAACGGGTCCAGTGGTCGATGGAAGGTTGGGCAACTGAGGCTGCGTGCTCGTTGCGGTCTCAGTCGTTGTATTCGTCGTTGGCTCTGCGGTCACGGGCGTCTCAGCTCCCGACGAAGCCGCCGTCGTCGTTGAGCTGCTTCCGTTGTCCACGCCCGCGACGGTGCGTGTGCAACCAGAGATCGCTGCGGTCCCAAGAGCCAAGAGAGAGACGACGCGAAGTGTGTGTGAGCGAGGGTTTGAATGGTCGATGATCATAACTTCTTGCGGGATCATACGCTGAAAGCCGCCGAAATCTTCACTCAACAGCGCCACCATGCTACTCCGCCAACAGATCATCAACATGGCAAAAAGCATCACATTTTACGGCCGCGCCTGAACGGGCTGCCGCCCGGTGCGAGAGTTTCTCGCGCGAAATAAAATTGAGTTCAACTTTGAAGACGTTCGCAAAGAGCCCGTGTCCAAAGAAGACACCCTCAAATTGGTGCGAGGCTACAAGCACGCGTACGCAAAAAAGGGCCAAAAACTGCTGTCATTCGACCCCACAAAAGCCAAGGACGAAGAGATCCTCAAGGCGTTTATCGGTAACAGCGGGACCCTTCGCGCACCCACCCTCGCCATCGACGACACTCTCATCGGCGGCTACGACGAAGCGCTCTACGATAAGCTCTTGAAGTAAGCCCTTCTCTACTTCGCCCAGCCGCGCTTAAACTTGCGGTCAAACATCCGAACGCGGCGAAGCAGCAAATCCAACAGCATCACGCCGACGGCCGCCATGATGGGGTAGCGCCAAAGCGGTTGAGTCTCAATAATGCGCTCGTTTTGCGGGTCAAACACCTGAGCGGGTGTTGGATCCACGCGACCTCCAGTGGCAGAAGCCAGGCGGGTGAGCAGCGCTAAATCCGGCTCTAACGCTGCGTACTCACGCGGGTACGGGTTATTGATCCGTCCGTGACTCTCAGCGATTACGCGACCATCACGTCGATGCACCGCGCGCAACGCAAACGCACCATAGCGGTCTAACGGAAAGGTTGCCTCGTATCGGCCAGGTGCCACCGCACGAAGCGGTAGTGTCTCTTCACGACCGTTGGGCTGTGGGCCACGAATGGTCAAGACACTCTCAAGCCCGTTGTCAAACCGATCATCGTCGGTGATGGCGTCCACGGAGACGTGCACGTTTCCGGCGATGTTTTCGGCGCGCAACCCGAGCTCGCTGCGGCGCCGTTGACGCATGTGCTCGCGCACCAGCTGGGTCCAAAACTCGCGCCATCGAGGCCAGCGAATCCACTCAAATGCCCAGCGATTTTTCACGTCGCTAGTCCACGCAATCGACCAGCCGAGCCCCACACGCCAGCGCGCCAACAGTGGCTCTGCTGAGTCATCATCGGTCTCAAGAATCAGTTGTGCGGGCTCGGCCTTCATGCGCGTTGAGACATAGGCCAAAAGCAATGGCATGGACGAAGCTTCGATTCCGCGAAGAAAGCTCGCCTGTGTCACCACTCGGGCTTGTACGGGCTCTTCGATCACCGAGTTGCGCTGGACTTGTTGGGTCTCGCGCAAAAAGATCTGCGGAAGATTGTTGGGGTCGCTTGTGATGTACGTGCGTCCACCGCCCCACACACGCCCAATGTTTTCGAGCAACGTGCGATCAACACCCGTCCCCAATCCAATCGCGCTCACGGTGATCCCGTCAGCCACCATACTCTGAACCAGCTCGCGGATGCCGTCTGTGGGCGCCTGACCATCGGACAACAAGATCACGTGCTTGGTCACCGCGCGAGTGACCTGCAAATCTCGGTACGCTTCATCAAGTGCCGGAAAAATCGCGGTCCCTCCGCCCGGTCGCATCCGTGAGATGTCGTTGGCGATTCGCACTCGGTTGCGCGCGCTTTGCATACGCACAACGTGGATGGCCTCGGTGTCAAAACCGATCACTTCAATTTGATCATCTGGTCCCAACACCTCAGCGGTACGCCGAGCCGCGGTCTTGGCCATCTCGATGGGCTGCCCTTGCATTGAGCCCGATCGATCGATCACCAACGACAGGGCGATAGATGGTTGATCACGGCGACGCTCGCCCTCCATTCGAACGGGCAATAAGCGCTCAATCTCGGTTCCGGTCCAGCCGCCAAGACCAAATGAGCGAGGGCCTCCGGCCATCATGAATCCACCGCCCAAATTGCGGACATACTGCGCGAGGGCTTGCTGAGAGCCCGCGCTCACGCTGGGGGCATCGACGTCGCTCAGGATGACAAAATCGAAGCGCTCAAGCTCACGAAGCGACTGCGGAAACGCAGTGCCAGGCCGCACCTCGACTTCAAAGTCTCCTGCGAGTGCGTCGCGCAAATACTGAGCCCTTGCAGGATCGCCCTCGACATATAAGACCGCAGGTCGTCCGGGGACCTCTGCGGTGGTTACGTAGCGATTGTTCTCGCGAAAGCGATCGCCTGCACCGGCCAGAGGTTGAGCGTTGAGCGCGTAAGTGACATCTCCTGGGACACGAACCACCGAGCGAAACCGCACCTCGCTCTCACCCCGCGGAAGATCCACGGTCTTGTTTGGCTCTTCACCGTTCGCCGCTTCGCCCTGGAGCAAGCTAAACGCCACACGTGCAGGGCGTGACGAAAACACCATCGCTCGCACTTCAAACGGCTCGTTCACTCGAATGCGATCGGGTAGACGCAGCTCACGAACCGCCACCTCTGCGGGCGCTCCACGGCGCGAAGGGACCACGCTCACGCGGGCGCCAAAACGTTGCGCTCGAAGCACTTCTGCGAGCGCATCACCATCTGTTTGCACGCCATCCGACAAGACCATCACGCGGCGAAGACAGCCCGCCGGAAACAACCCGTACGACAACGACAACGCCGCTGCGAGGTCCGTTGCCGCACCCGGTCGGTCGGCAGGTGTCGTCTCGGCGACGCCGCCATCGCGATCCCGGGGACGAGGTGTTGCAGCAGCAACCCCCGGTGGGGGTGAGTGGCGCGCAAAGGCCGGGATATGCTCACCGGGAAGCAGTCGCTCGGGCAGCTCAATCACTCGGGGCCTGCGAGCGAAGGTGATCAAACGAACTGGATTTTCGCCCCGTGCGTGAAGGATCGTCTCGACCTGTGTGCGAAAGTCTTCAAGGGACTCATCGGGGACACTCTCAGAGACATCCACCACAAAGATCGTGGCCACTTTTTGCGTAAACGTCGTGGACATCGGACGAGTGAAAGCGCCCACCAATGTCGCCGCGAGGGCGGCACGGGTAAGCACACCAAGCCACCGTTGGACGGCAGGCAAATCTGCTAGCGAAGCTCCTGCGACCAGCGCAAAGTAAGGGACCAAAGTGAGCCCCCACAAAGCACGAGGCCAGACAAGCTCGACTTCTTTGTGGCCAATTTTTCGGCCAAGCCATGGGAGCCGGGCGAGATCAAATTTTGGCGGTGAACCATGCCACCCGACGTATTTGCGCAGCAAAAGCGCAATCACAACACTTGCGCATACCGCCGCTGCGATCCGTAGGATCCAAAGGGCTTTTTTGTTCATTCCGGTGACCGATGAGACGCTGAAGTGGCGACAAGGTTCTGAGAATCTTTTTGCCACTCGCTCAGAGCTAGTCGGACAGCGACGCTGGCTGTGACAAGACCAAAGGTCCCTGTGACCCAAGAGACGCTGCCCTCAATGCGCGAGCGCTTTTCGCAAGTATGCAGGCCATTGTCGGACTGAGGACAGACGCAGTGAAATCCTTCGTCCGCGTCGTAGGACAGGGCACTTGGCGCGATGGGCGGCTCGTCACTAAACACGGCCGCGATCCCCAAGGGGCGAGTTTGCTTGAACTCCCACTGGTATTTTTCACGCAAAATACTGCGCAGCGCCGACGCAAAAGGGTCATGGTGTGTCCGCGCGAGGTCATCCACTCGCACCCT
The DNA here is from genome assembly GCA_031386385.1 of Myxococcales bacterium. Taxonomy (GTDB): domain Bacteria; phylum Myxococcota_A; class Polyangia; order Polyangiales; genus JANNCG01. Next base: position 4,935 of record JANNCG010000128.1, on the reverse strand, counting down.
GGTGGGGTCCATCCGTGCGGCCGCGCCCATCGCAGACACCACTGGAATCCCACGCTCTTTGCACTGCACAAGCAAGTGAGCCTTCGCCGTCAGATTGTCGATCGCGTCGATCACCACGGTGGGTCTAAAAGCAAAGAGCTCATCCGAGGTCTCATGGTTGTAAAACACTGGGATCGCGTTGATCTCGCTCGTTGGATGCACCAACCTGAGACGCTCGGCCATCACGTCGACCTTGGCCTTGCCGATGGTGCCACGCATGGTGTGCAACTGACGGTTCGAGTTGGTGACACAGACCAGATCAAAATCGACCAACGAGATCTTGCCCACCCCCGTTCGAGCCAGTGATTCTGCGGCGAAACTACCGACGCCACCACAGCCAACGATCATGATGTGGGTCATCGAGAGATGTTCGAGAGAAGGCTCGCTCAGCAAACGTGCAGCGCGGTCAAAGCGCCGATGCAGCTTCCATCCCGGTTCGTTAGCAGCGAGAGTTTTTTCGGGAACCAAACTCGCAGAGACTGGTCGAACCGAGTTCGCAACATTAGAGAGAGAGCTTGAAGAGCGAGAGTCATCCATGAACAGTCCTGCTCTTATAGCAGTTTTCGCTCGAAACTCTATTCTCCAGTCCACAACAATTCTCTGCTAGGTTGTACACACTTCCGTTGGCTGCCAAAAAAACACAAAGCTCTGCGATGGGCTTGCTTCTCGGAATCGCCGCCATCGGTTCGATCTTCTGGGGTGCGGAGCGTTGGCGAATTTATGCAGCAAAACGAGCGGGAATCTCTGAGCGCGAGCGAGCGTTAATGGTGACCCGCTGTCTGCTCGGTGCCGATGGGCTGCAGCTGTTGCGCACACCCTCTGCGGCAAGAGCACGGCTGCGACAGCTCGCGATGATGACCGACGCAGAGCCCACAGTGACGTGGCTCGACACGTGCATTCCGATTGCGCGATTGCTGAGTGTTCATTCAACGGAGGTGGATTACACACGACGTCCCACCGACACCCCAACGCACATGCGAGAGACCTCTCGACGATTGCTAGACGAGATCTCGCGCACCGGGTTGGTGTGGCGCGTACGCAACGGGGATCCAACGATGGACATGGGCCGCCTGGTGGATCGCTTAATCTCTGTGAATACAGAGCTGGATCTCTCTGGAGCTGCAGCCACCGTGGTGGACGGACCGCTCGCCCCAGGTCCTCAAACGCTCCCCACGGGGACGCTTATTCCGACCGCTGGCCTTGAGCCAACGGCGATCGGGACACCCACGCGATTTTTCGCCGGAGCGCCGCTGCCCGCTCTCACGGAGGTTGTGTTTGAGAACAACCAGTGGTCGGTACATACCGTTGGCTCTGCCGCTACCATGGCGTGGAGCGAGCGGTCGCAAGCGATTTTGCGCATTGATTCGCGTTTAGAGCAGTCCGAAGATCAACTCACCGATCTGCATTTGATCAGGCTCAACGAGCCAACGGTGACCGTCCGCGTCAGCCCGGTGGATGATCCACTGCAGGGACTGCACAAGGTCCTGGCGGGCTTTGCCACTGGGGTCGGTTCGTTTTGGCTAGGTCAGTGGTCGCCAGATCAAGGTGCGGTGTTGGGTCGGTATTCACAGCGACGAGGCTGGTCGAGCTTTACCCTGGCCAACGGAAATCCCGAGCAGGCCCAGCGTGCGAGACACCCTGTCCATGGCCGCTCACAAGCACTCGATGAAAACATCGCCGTCGCGCCTTTGGGTGCTGGAGAGATTACGGCGTACACAACCCGTGCAGCGGCGCAAAGCACGATCTCATTTGCAGCGGCGCTTGAAGACAGCGACCACGCGCAGATCACTCGACTCAACAGCATCGCCATCGGCGGAACAACGCCAGGCCTAGAATTTTGCCCACAAGTCTCTGGGCATCCGTGGCTTTTTGTCGCCGGTCACCGCGACTGGCTTGTCCTTGAGCTCACTCCCGCTGGCAGTACCGAGCGCTTTCGCATGGCCGCTCCGCGAAACATCAGCTTTGATGAAGAGCTGGTCCTTCGCTGCGAAAATGGACACGCAGTAGCCTATGGTAAAGAGCGCGGTCGTTCGAGTCCAGTGATTGTCTGCGACGAGCAGCGGTGTGAGGGATTTTTACCCCCGCCGATTCACATCTCGGACACGATGCCAAACTATCAGACCCATATGCTTGATGGGCGAACGCGACAACACTCCGATTGGCCGCTAAGCGTTGTTCGCGTGGGAGAAACCACGATTTTGGTGCGTGCGGCGGGTCCACTCGTTGCGATGTCCTCGCGCGCACGCCGGGCTCCCAATTGGAATCCCGAGCGCGTTCTCTTCGATGCCTCGGCGCAGCACGAAGAGGTCGTGATCGAGGGGCTGTCGATCTATGCTCAAGGAGAAGAGCTGACACTCGCGATCTCTCTGCCTGAGGGGGTTAGGATCCTTCGCAGCGCGGACCGAGGCGAGCACTGGCGTTAACAGGCACCAAGCACCTTTTGCAGCAAGTGCGACGATGCTGAGGCGACGCGGGATAGCAGGGGTGCTTCAGATGTGGTACAGACTCGCTACGTCGTGGCAATTTTCACCGTCAAACCTTCGCGCGGGACGATCCTGTTTTTCGGACTGCTCGCGCTCGGTCTCACCGTTCGCTACGGCTACAATCGACACGAACAAAATGTGGTCTCACGCGATGCACCACTGACGCACTCTGCGCGACGGCTCTTGCGTTGTGTCCTTGGTCGTGACGCTGATCAGCTTCTATGGCCACGAGCACCCAATGATGACGTGCGCCCGTGGGCCCAGACACTCAACTCGCGACTGCGATCGATTGTCACAGAGCACTATAGTGCAACGTGGCCTGCGCAATGTGTTCCGATGGCGCAACGTGTGGCGGAGCGGCTCTCGTCGAGCAACATCGGCGGACGAAGCTACGCGCTCGCTGCGGAGTCGTTGCGGCTGCTCAACTCCATGACGACGTCCCGCAATGGTGCGATTGCTGTGGCCGAAAATGGCCGTCTCGGAGTGAGCCTGGCCAGTCTGTCACTTGAGCTTATCAAAGCCTCTACCGGCTCAGAGAGCGGATGGAACTCGGGGTTGGCGTACGAACCAATGGACCTGTTTCCGGTTCGCTCGGCGCAGGTCCCCCTCGGCAATGCTCTCCCTCGCGGCGCGGATGTGAGCACATTTGCGGCGCCTGAATGGATCTTGTACCAAGACATCGCCGATCGTCGCACACACGCGATGTTGTTTCGGCCATCAGGCGCGCCTCTTGATGTTGTGGTTGGACCCGGAGCCCCTCTGCGAGTGCCAAACAACAGCGGCGCGACGCTTCTTGCAAGCGATGATTCTGACGCATTATTACCGCTCGAAACATCACGCCCGTCGCCCATTGCGTTGCCGCCACCGGTCCGCTCGGGGCTGCACCACATTCAATCGTGGCAGTCGGTGAAGAGCAACGGGCATCGTTGGTTTGCTTACACCGATGAGGGTCGCGTCCATGTGTGGTCCGTCCGTGAAGGCTCCTCGAACTGGGAAGAACGCGTGCCTCCGCAGTTTCAGTCGATTCCTGTCGCGGCCATTGCGCTTGTTGGCGATCAAGAAGCCGCAGGACCCGCGGGCACCTCGCCTAATCCACCTGCGAATACACTCGCAAACACGCTCCCTGGGCCCCTCGCAGTTGGCGCCGCCAATGCCGCGCAAGAGGCAGTCGGCCTGCGCGCATACGTTTTGCGTTATGTCGTCCACGGGCTTGCGCTTGAGCGTTGGGACTTTGCCCCACCCGCTACACAACCCGTTGCTGCAGTGCCAGCAAACAACACAGCCGTCGCAGCAGTTCCTACAGTCATTGCGCCAGGTGCCCCGCAAACCGCGCTCGCGGTGATCGGCAACACACAAGAGCCGCTTCGTCGTACCGTTTTATCAGGTGAAACACAGTCGCTTCATCGTCCAAGGATCCGCGTTTGTGTCAGCGAAACCCGCGTACACTTCGCTGTCATCGCCGACGAGACGTATGCGTTTTATTCAGCGGACGTCAACGATGTGCACACAGGCAGCTTGGCTGCGACTCGGACCGGGGCGCTCGCTGGTGGACGCGCTGAGTTTTCTTGCGATCGCCAACGGTCTCTATTGCTCGCTGATCTGGCCGGTCGCCCGGGGGCACTGGTGCAATATGATGGTGCCGGAGAGCCTAAGTTGCTCTCTGTTCCGTTGCCCGAGCTGACGCTTGACCGACGCGTGGATGGGGCGGCGCTCGTCTCTGGCGGAGTGCTCGCGATCGTGCGAACGCCCTCCTCGGTTCGATCGTTTGTCACCGTTGATGGTTTTAGCTGGCAGGGTGGAGCGCTCATCGCGGCGCTTGAGGACCCAACGGTTTCACCGGTGGATCATCCCGAGATCCCGGCAAATCCTGGGTACTCAGTGATCGTCAATGCGGTGTCCTCGTATCGTGACCGAGTGGCGGCGCTCGCACTCGCGCGTGGGCGCTCGTCACGGGCGATTCGGTTCACATCGGACGACAGCGGTATCACCTGGCACTGACAGTCCTTGAGTTGCAGCGCGCGAGTTTTTTTAGCGCTGAACCACTTCGGGCATCGCTGTCAGCACGATCGGCAGGGTCATCTCAGCGCTCACGTTCATCCGTCGAACACGTAGTGTCGCGGAGTGTCCGATCCCTGCAGTGCTTGCCTGCCATGCAAGCTCACTGGAGCTTTGCAGTTCGCGTCCATCGAACGCACGAATGACATCTCCAGGCCGCAATCCCGCTGAAAAAGCAGGTCCATTGGGATCGACGTCCATCACCATGGCGCCGTGATTGTCTTGCATTCCGAGGGACTGCTGAGCCGCTGGAGCTACATCGCGAATTGAGATCCCGATGTAGCTTCGGATCACACGACCGTTGTCGCGAAGCTGTCCCAAAATGGTGCGCACCATATTCACTGGAATCGCAAACCCA
>JANNCG010001396.1:0-10023 GCA_031386385.1 Myxococcales bacterium | reverse complement strand
GAGCGCACCGTTGAAATTCTGCGTGGTTTTGCGCGGCCGAATTTGCATTTGGCGGCACTGTCGGTCGATGGCCCCACCGAGGGTCGCAAGGTGATCGAGACAAAGCTTCGCGAGCATCTTGGATCAGCAAGCAGGCCACGGGGCGGCGCGATTGTTTACGCCGCCACACGAAAAAACACCGAGAACATCGCCGAAAAACTCCGCGCCCAAGGGTGGAACATCGCCGCCTACCACGCGGGTCTCGACGCTGAGACACGCTCAAGAGTGAGCCAACGATTTGCGTCGAAAGAGCTCACGGGTGTTGTGGCGACCAACGCATTTGGCATGGGGATCGATCGCTCGGATATTCGCACGGTCATTCACGCCCAGCCGCCATCGAGCATTGAGGCATACTATCAAGAAGTGGGCAGGGCAGGGCGCGACGGAGCCGAGGCTCATGGGCTGCTGCTGTGTTCAGGCAACGATATTGCGCTGCGACGTCGCTTGGTAGAGTCTGGGACGGACGGTAAAAAAGCAGACGATGCGACGATCGCGCGTCACTGGAAGCTGTTTCGCGAGCTGCTGCGATACGTTGATGCAGGCACGTGTAGGCACGACTTTGTGCTGCGGTATTTTGGCGATGAGCGCGAGATCTTGGGTGGCTGTGGACACTGCGATGTCTGCGCGTCGCTTGATGACCACGTTGAAGATGACATGACAGAGGCGACCGAGATGGTCCGCAAGGTTCTCTCCGGCGTCGCGCGAGCCAACAAGGGCGGAGGCATGCAGGCGATCGCGGACATGCTGCGTGGAATCGATAACGCTCGAACGGCCAGATTTGGGTTTACGCGGTTGACCACCTTTGGATTGTGCAAGGACCGGAGTCATGACTGGGTGATGACCATCTTGCGTGCGATGCTCGCAGCAGGTTGGGTTGATATTACGACAAACGAATATCCTATTCCGTTTTTGACCAAAGCTGGCTGGGCGACGATGGTGTCCAAAGAGCCGGTTCGGTTTAGGCTTCCGAGAGAGAAAAAGCGATTGAGTGCGGCGAAAGGTCGGAGCCCGAAGTCCGTCGTCGCAGAGCCTGCTCTGCCAACCACAGCGGCAGAGCTGCAGCTTCTAGAGCGGCTCAAGGTGTGGCGCGCGAAGGTGGCAAAAGACAGGGGGGTGCCTCCGTATGTGATCGCCCTGGACAAGACGTTGTTCGAAATCGTCGCTCGTAAGCCGAAAAAAATGGAGCAGTTGCCTGCGATTTTTGGCCTTGGTCCTGCACGAATTGAGCTCTTTGGCGCAAAGATCCTCGCCGTTGTGAATGCAGTATAGTCCGGGGCACACCGAAGGCCCTTGGTCCTGGCGTCCCAGATGGCTTCGGCGCAAGCTTCGAGCTGAAAGAAAATCGCATGTTTTGATTGAGCGGTGCTTGAGCAATTCTACGCGCAGTGGGATAGCATTGCCTCCCGAAAAGGGGCGCGCAGCGAACCATGATAATATTCATTCTAGCTGGTAATTCACATGTATTCTAGCTTTGCAATTGTGAATCGAGCGGCGCTTTGTCGTCGCTGCCGTCAGCCGCTCGCGACCGGCGAGGTGGTCGTTGAGGTGCCGGCGACGACTTACACACTTCGCGTTCCGGACGGGCCATGGACTCACGTGCGGTGCGCGGTCGATGTGAGCCCCTATTTCGCGCAGGAGTTGTTTCGCCGCGATCCACTGCCATTTGATCAGCGTGATGAGCTTGAGCTTCTCGCGACAAACCGGTGCGCTGCCCTTGTGACCAGCGTGAAGAAGGCACGGCCGACGGACACCGCACCCGCAGAGCCGAACGTCGAAGCTGCTCGTGATCCGTTCGGCCGGCCTCGGGTGCAGGTACTTATCACCGGTAGTGCCGCGTGGATACAGGGTGGAAGTTATGGCGACTCTCCGAGCACATCCGTTTTTTCAATTGTTCAAGATGGTCTCAACCCGGCAGCAGTGTCACCAAGACGGGAGTACGTGTTTGTTCGGCAGGGGAGCAGCGTTCACGTTCGCATGGACCCGGCACAGCCGACCGTTGCGTCCATACTGATAGTGAATCTGCAAACAAAACCCTCGTCGATCTATCGCCAGCGCGTCGCTGAGTGGGTTGCGCTCAATTTGCCTCCGCCCATTTTGTGGGTGATTGGCTCACTCGATGATCGCCAAAAGGTCGATGACTTTGTCCGACAACTCCGCGTTTTTGTCGAGCGTGCGGGCGTCCCAGCGGATCTGTGTCCTGTTCTGCTGAGCAGGCAGATGACTGATGAATCCGTCCGAGAGGCGGTAGCGCTGCTCGATGAGCACGTGCAAGACATAGCAGTTGAGAGCCTTGAGCAGGACGCCACCGTTCGCTCATCCCTGTTGTTGCAAAAAATCATCGACAGCGAGGCCGAAGACGCTCTCGCCGCTGCGTTGGTCCGCGCTGGCCGTGGGGTCGGGCGCGCACGCGTCGCGGAGCGAAAACAGATCGCGAACACAGCATTGAAGGCGCTGAGGTTTACGGCACACCGTAGTGCCATTTTGGGGCTGGTCCAAGCGGCGATGGTCAAGCTTGCGCCTGATATTTTGCTCGCCGAATTGCGAAGAATGCTTGAGGATACCGGCAAGCGACTTGGCAACGATTTGACCGTCTTGGTTGAGATCTTAGTGTTCTCAGGTCACGCTGAGCTGCTGCACGCGGTCCTTCGCGACAAACTCGCGCAACCAGGTCTATCCAAGGCGCGTCGGTCGGCCATCGAGTCAGCGGTTACGCGAATGAAGTTGGCGATTCGCTGGCAGACTCCGCAGCAAAAATGAACCGCTCTGCGCTCACGCGCTGAACTCCAAAATGACTGAATCGACTCTTGCGCACCGAGACCTTTAGGTGCGAAACCATGTGCCGTTATGCCTGCACGCCCACTTTATTTAGGCAAAGCGAAGACTCTCACTGCGGACGACGCCACGCTGGCGGCGATTGAGATTCCTGCGCATCATTTGGTCACCCATTCGGTGATCGTTGGGATGACCGGCAGCGGAAAGACCGGCCTCGCGATGGTCATGGTCGAAGAGGCCCTTCGGTCGCGAATCCCGGTGCTGATGGTGGACATCAAGGGCGACCTGCCAAACTTATTTCTCGCTCCAACGGACCTCGCGCCCGCGGGATTTGAGAAGTGGATCGACGTTGAGTCCGCTGAGCGGGATGGCAAAACCGTGGCCGTCGCAGCCGAAGAGGTCGCAACACAGTGGCGGCAAGGGCTCGCGCAATGGTCCCTTGGACCGGATGAGCTTCGATCGCTTCGAGAGTCGATTCAGCCCCGTGTGTTCACCCCCGGCGCGACGATTGCAGAGCCCATTCATTTGCTCTCTGCGCTTGAGGTCCCCTCGGATCAGTGGGAGAGCGACGAAGATGGCGCCCGCGATGCGCTAAGTTCGGCCGTCTCGCTCTTGCTGCAGCTGATGAAGCGAGACTCGGATCCAACGCAATCGCGCGAGCATGTGGTCCTCTCGCAGTTAGCCGAACGGCGCTTGCGCAAGGGGCAACCCGCAACGCTTGAGCTGCTCTTAGCCGATCTGTCGCATCCCCCGATTGATCGCATTGGAGCGATGAGCTTCGAAGAGTTTTTGCCAGAAAAAGACCGCGTTTCGCTTTCTCAACAGCTCAACACGCTCTTGGCGTCTTCGACTTTTTCGACCTGGCGACAGGGCGCCGCGCTGGACGTTCGGCAGTGGGTCGCTCGTGGGAGCGATGGCAAAACGCCGGCGGTGATTTTATCGGTCGCACACCTCGACGACGCTGAGCGATTGCTCGTGCTGGGGCTGTTGTTTGACTCAATCCTTCACTGGGTTCGCTCTCTCTCGGGGACAAGCGAGCTGCGGGCGCTTGTTGTGTTTGACGAGGTGTACGGATTTCTTCCGCCGCATCCGGCGAATCCACCGACGAAAAAACCGCTGCTCGGCTTGCTCAAACAAGCCCGTGCGTTCGGGGTTGGGATGGTCTTAGCGACACAGAACCCGATGGACTTGGACTACAAAGCGCTCTCAAACGCGGGGCTGTGGTTGGTGGGTCGTCTGCAAACTGACGCGGACCGCGAGCGCGTGGTCGAGGGCCTCGCGGGATCGGACTCTGGGGCGGGAGGTCTGGACGGGCCCAGTCTCGAAATGGCGCTAAAATCCCTGCCAAAGCGAAGATTCTTCTTCCGCGATGTCCATCGATCCCCGCAGTGCGGGCTGCTCGACTCTCGTTGGTCGCTCTCTTGGCTTCGAGGCCCAGTCACGCGGGCCGAACTTCGAGTCCTCGCCAAACCCTTTGCTCGCACGGGCCCTAGCAAAACACCTGCGCAAGAGACTCCGGGGCCGAACGTACTGTCCGCACACGCAGCGACGCCCGGAGCAGTCGCCGCTGCACCACCCAGCGCGCCACTTGTGGCTTCAACGGCAAACACCTCAAGCACTGCAAACAGCACGGCTCCACGCGCGCCTGCCGCGTGGAAGGTTTGGCACGGAGCGGGGGATGGCGCCCCGGTATCACGTTGGCATTATATTCCATGGGTCGCCGTGCGGGCAGTGGCGCACCTTCGGGACGCTAAGCTCAATCTAGAGCTCGTGCAGACTGCGGTGATCGCGGCTCCACTCACGGAAGACGCGCGTGTTGACACGGCGAAGGCGATCAGCGTTGACCCTCGGTTTTTAGAAAACGTTGCGGTCGATGGTGCGAGATACAAAGAGCTTCCCAGCCCGCTGGCCAAGGCCGCGTCGACCAAGGCGATTGAAAAGTCGATGCGCGAGCACGCTCTGCGAACGCTGACGCTTGAGCGCTGGGTTCACGCGGGGCTTCGAATGGTGCAGACAGATGGGGAGTCACAGCTGGGATTTGCGCAGCGATGTCGCGAAGCGGCGGTGGCATTTGCACAGGCCAATCGCAGCGAAATTGAGCGCGTTCACTCTCCCAAAATTCAGCGCCTCGTCGAAAAATCTCAGATCGCGCAGACCGAGCTCAGCGCCGCGGAGGCTGAGGTCCGATCAGCTCCTAGCGATCTAAGTGCGCTGGTCATCGGCGCGTTTAACAAGAAAGCCGCGTCCCGCGCGCTGTCCCAAAAAGACAAGAGTCAGACCCGAGTCGAGCGGTTTAGGGTCGCTGTGCAAGAGGCGGACGCGACTGTGCGTGAGGCGACGGCCAAACGAGATGCTGAGATCGCTGCGAGCCTCGCATTAGCGCAGCGTGCCGGCGAGGGCGTCGAGCTACGCGTCGTCACGCCCAAAAAAGGAGACGTGGAGATTCTCGAAATTGGGATCGCCTGGGCCCGCGGAGGCTGATTATGTTGACGTTGTTTTCCGCTCGAACTGAGCGGCTTGAACCTTATCAGCAGAAGCCGACCATGGATGTCCCCGTCGACATCACCAGGGTCGCGCAGCCGTTGGTCCCGGGGCAGATTTGGTACACGCCTCCGTCGCCTTGTTCTGGCCGAACGTCGCTGCACATCCGGCCATCGCGGCAGCGAAAACTTGGTTGAATCGCCGCAGCCGGGTCTGGCACTGGGACACAGACAAGCTCTCCGTCGAGTGGCATCACGTTGCTGTCGGTTGAGGCATCAGCACCCTCAACACGCCCACAGCCAGCAACGGAGACAGCGACTGTCAGCAACAAAGGAATAGTCAGCGAGGTTTTCATCCCGCCCATGTTGCACTCATACCCCCAGAGACGACAAGCGTTGACTACGCTGCGGCGCTCGAAGAGCTGGCTGCAGATGAGGGGACCGACGCGGCCATCATTTGCTCACCAGATGGACGAAAAGAGTCCCCGAGGCTGTCGCTAGGACCGTCAAAAGCCAACTCTGTCTGAACGGTTGCTGGGACAAATGCGGGCTTCTTGTTCTCATTCTTCGCAGCCTTGGTCTCCGACGCAGACCGCTCACGCATGACCGAGCCGCCTACCCAGAGGTAGCCGAGGGAGAACATTAACGCGAAGGGCGCTGCGAGGAGGTGCTGAGTCGCGATCGCGACAAACACCGCCGCGAAGTTTGTCACTCCGAGGACAAGCTCGATCCATGGAATGTTAGTGCGAGCATGGTAGCGCTGCTTCGCGGTGGTCTTCTCGCCCTTCTTAGGGGTGCGAACGAACTCACCGGTGATGTTGCCCATCCCTTGAAGCACTGCCTTGGTGAGGTACGGGCTCATCCCGCAACCGAGCGCCATCAACGGTGGGAGCTTCTTGATCGCGCCCCAAAATGTGCCGCCTCGCGCCATGTCCGCGGTCACGTAAAACGCGACCACAGAGCCGGTTGAGCCGAACATCAGCGGCACGTCCACCAACAGCAGTGAGCGCGGATCGCTTGCGGGCATGATAATGAGCATTGGCAGCAAAAACACTGACAAAAACAGCATGAATGGGTACGCGAAGTGCGGGGTCATGTGAAAGATGGCTTCCATGCGAACCGACAGCGGAAGCTCTTTGCGTGCCCACACGCGCCCAAGCAATTTACGTGCGGTTTGTACGGTGCCTTTGGCCCAGCGAAACTGTTGTGCGCGAAAGGCCTCAACCTCTTCGGGCAGCTCGGCTGGCGCGACGTGATCTACGCGGTACACGAATCGGTACCCCGCAAGTTGTGCGCGATAGGACAGGTCTAAGTCTTCGGTGAGCGTGTCGTGCTCCCAGCCGCCAGCCGCCTCGATTGCCGCGCGCCGCCAGATCCCGCCGGTGCCCGAGAAGTTGAAGAACTTGCCCGATGCATATCGTGCGACGTTCTCAACCATGTGGTGTCCGTCGAGCATGAGTGACTCAATGCGAGTCAGCAGTGAGTGCTCGCGATTAATGTGACCCCAGCGCGCCTGCACGCAGCCGATTTTTGCATCTTCAAAGTGCGGAACAACTGCGCGTAGAAAATCTGCTTGCGGCAAAAAGTCCGCATCGAAGACTGCGATCAACTCGCCCTTCGCCATGCGCTGACCGTAGTCGAGCGCCCCTGCTTTAAACCCAGTGCGGTCGTGTCGATGGATGTAGACCGCATCGATCCCGCGGGCGACGAGCTGAGCGACCTTCGCCCGGGCAAGATCGCGGGTGTCGTCCGTTGAGTCGTCCAGGACCTGGATCTCAAGCTTCTCGCGGGGATACTCAATCTTGGCCACGGACTCAAGGAGCTGCTCGACCACGTCGGGCTCGTTGAACAGAGGAAGCTGAACTGTGACGTGCGGCAGCTTGCTCGCGTCGGCATCTCGCGCGATCGGAGCGGGCGGAACGGGGAGGTTTTTTCGGTGCTTCGCGAGCAAATAGACGAGCTGGCTTCGGTGCAGACCAAAGACCGCAAGCATCACTAAAATACCCACGTACGGGATGGCTATGAGATACGTCGACATGATTGAGAGTCCTTCTTGTTCACTACGCTGCCCAATCTCTCAATTGAGCGGATGAATGTGTAACGTTGGGGCCCCCCGCAAGTTGTCGTCGAGTTGTATTTCGTTGTCGTCAGATCTGTGGCAGAAGGTCACAGAATCCTGGTCCGTTGCCCAACATTTTTGCCTCATGACCGTCGCCCGATACGTTCGATTCGTTGCCCCCATCGCCGTAGCCCTGATGCTTCTGGCGTCGGGGGCCGTTGTCGCGTCATGCGATCACACCCACACGACGAACTTTGTCGCGCGGGGACGGGCTGTTCCGCCGACGGGCAACCGAGCGCTCGATGAACTTTTTGCCAGGGTTCGAATTTTGCAGCTCAGTCTCAACGAGTCTGAGCGTTTTTATTTAGACACGATGACAACGCTTAGCGTTGAGCTTGATCGTGTTCAAATGTCTGAGCGCGAGTCGCTTGGCGACGCCGGCGTGCGCGATGCTGCGACCCTCGCACGATTCGGAACGAGCTCGGAGCCAGACCTCGCCGGGCTCGCGAATTTTGTGCATTCTCGCAGCGATTTGCTTCGCACTCAAGGTCGGGTCCTGCAGCTTGAGATGGACACTTCTTCTGCCGAGCAGCTGCTCGCGTCGCCAAACGATCCATCCGGCACGTGCGGCGTTGTCACAAGTGTGCGAGGTGTTCGAGATTGTCTGACACAGCTTCGAGGGCTGGTTTTGGTTCGCGTGACCGAGGTCTCCGGACGTCCCACCGGGCAAACTGGGCAAGTCGGTTCAGACGATGGCGACAGCACAGAGAACGCGACCGACGATGAGCTCGGCGAGCCATCGATGGATCCTGGCCGTCCCGTTTCGATCCCATTCGTTGACGCAACAGTCGCAACGCTGTCTTCCCTTATCGCATTGCGACTGCGTATGGACGCAACGGGGACAAGAGCCGCGCAATTGCGTAGAGAATTTGCAGAGCTTCCGGTATCAAGCCTGAGCCAGCAAGCCCATCGAACAGAGGTCGCTGCGGCGGTGCAGTTTTTAGCCGATGCGGCGACCCGCGCTGAGGTGCAGTCTAGATTGGTTCGCGCAACGGCGGACTCACTGGCTGACGGACTGCACCGAGGCACGCAGCTCCTTGTCCAAGCTCCAGCGGTTTCGCGTTAAGCGTTCGCTTTTGGATACGTCAACACCACAACTTTTTCGGGGCGATCGACCTTCTCAACCCTCGAGGTAATCAGGTCTCGCTCACCGTCATTAAAGTAGATCGCATCCCCAACCGTCGGCTCGCCAAAGTGTGGAACATAGCCACCATGAGAGAGAAACTTTAAGCTTCCCTCAAGCCGCTTGGTCACCGCTCCGTGCCCCACCAACCATCGCCCCGAGCTGCGGTCGCGGACTGCAACACAGACGCCCTTGCGGACGTGATACTCAGTGTTTTTAGTCACAAATACCTTGTGAACTCTCCGCTCATTGCGTTGGCTGGCGACATCACTTCGGGAGTTGTTTGATTCGTTCATGGGTGCTCCGCATTATTCAATGCCCAATCCACCCGCGAAACGAAAGTTTCTCGCAACGATTGTCGACCTCGCCTTTCTCAAATCCCCTCCAGAGCCGCCCACCGAGATCCGTCCGCGCGCGAAGCACTACCGAATAGGGCAACTTGCAGCGTCGACGCAGATCGCGGTTCCGTTCATCGCCAAGGGAGCACAACACCGGACTGCGCCACAGCTTGCGCAGGGGCACATGTTGCACGCGGTGCCGCTGTAACCGCGACAATTTCCGGCCACACAAACTTCGGCGGGATCGCATCGATTGCCACACTGACCGCAGTTGAGTGGATCCACTGCGACGTTGACACAGCTCTGCACGTTGCCGTTGTTGCCGCAGAGTTGATTGGGCCGCATGCAAGCGTCACGCGCAACGCAAACGCCTGCTACGCAGGTCTGACCCATCATGCAACGCGACCCGACCATCCCGCAGTTATTGGCGTCAGTTTGAAGGTTTACGCAGCCAACCATCGGGACCATCGTGAGGCCTGCTTGGCAAACACATGCGCCAACAACGCAAGCTTGGGTGGGCGAGCACTGACGACCAATCATCCCGCAGTTGTCTGGATCCGACTGAAGATTTGCACACATTCCTCCCACCATCATCGCTGGCGGGACACACTGACACATGCCCGCGTTGCAAGTGAGACCGTTGCCACATCGGGTACCGCAAGCGCCGCAGTTTCGCGAGTCGGTTTGCAGGTTCGTGCAAGCGCCGCCGCAGTTGGTCGCCCCGCCTGCGCACTGGCACATACCCATTGCACAGGCTTGGCCCGCGCCGCACTGACGCCCGCACGCGCCGCAGTTGGCCGGATCGGTTGCGAGGTTTGGACACGAGCCGTTCATGCAACGCACTGCGTTCATCGGACAAGTACACATGCCCATTGCACAAGTCCCACCGGTACATGATCTTCCGCAGCCGCCACAGTTGCTCATATCGGTGGCTGCGTTGATGCAAGAACCACCACACACAATTTGTCCCATGGCGCACATACACGCTCCGGCGACGCAGGTTCCACCAACGCCGCAGTTGGCACCGCAACGACCACAGTTGGCTGCGTCCGTTTGCACATCAACGCAGTTGGCGCCGCACATCATCCGAGGGGCCGCGCACATCCCCATTTGCATTCCGCATACGCCGCCGGTGCAGGTCTGTCCCGCTGC
>JANNCG010001372.1:0-4088 GCA_031386385.1 Myxococcales bacterium | reverse complement strand
GCGGTCACGCAACGCCCCGGCGGAGGCGCTCAGCTGTCGTTGGCGCTCTCCCGCACGACCTGCGCCGCCACCGATGGTCCCAAACTCGCCGAAGCCAATCGTTCCGCTGCAACCACACGCGGACGCTTCCTGGCCAACATTGAGCCGCCCAAGTCCGCCAAAACCAATCGCATCCACGACGTCATCAAACTGCGAGTTTCCCTGTGTATTGTCTGCATTTTGTGAGCCAGCACCAACCCATCCAAAAGGATTGGGAGCCCGTTGGCTTGCGTGTCCGTCCGCCCCCGTCAGCGCTGAAAAAATCGATCGCCCCGCACCAATGGCTGCGCGTGCTTCGGCCGCCGTCATAAGACGGGTCCGTCGGCCGTCTGGCGTCCAGGAGTGACCGCGCCGTGCGTTTGTCAGACCCACTGTCCGAATCGATTGCGAACTGTTGCGATATCGCAATCCAATGACCCCGTCGTGAGCGCTCGCCGTCTGCATTGGGACCTCAACGGGCGACCGCATGGCCGGAGTAAACGCCACCAGATGTCTCAGCAACCCACGATCGTCATCGTCCATCAACAGCTCGCTGCGGTAGCGAGTACCGTGCCATGACACAGTGAGGACCGACAGGATAAAAGAGGCTGAGGTGAGCGCACACGCGAGCATCGCACGATCGATGGGTTTGCGAATCGCTGGTTTTTTTACAGCACAAACTAGCCTGCTCTCAAAACTAAGCTCGCCCACTGTGCAGGCCACCGCGCAATCCGTACTGAGCGCAACACCGGTGCTTTTTTCAGGTGAAGAGTCTCTCACCGATTTGTTTGACTCGCGGTCACTGTCCGAAATGTTCGGCACCGGAGCCACAAACTCGTGGCCGCTGCCCCTGCGTCGAAGTAGCTTCCAGTCGGCACACCCGATGGGCAAATCGGCAGCGGCTACGCGCAGCGTGTTCATCTTCTCAGGACCCTTGGTCCGAAGCACAAACTCTGCGCTGTCGTCGAGATGAACCACTTGGATGAGCGTGTTTTTCCAGAAGATCTTCAGTTCGACGAGGGTCTGTTGTGGGCTCTCAAGCTCGCTTGCAACGGCGGCGCGAAACTCACTCTGGCTATCGCTTAAACTCATCTTCTTGGGTCGAGACAGCGGTGCGTGTCAGACGTTCCGAAAAAAAGGGGTTGAGCCACACACGGCGATCTCCGACGAGCGAATTTGCTCCGAGCTGCGCTCGTCTCACTCAGAGCGAAGTGTAATCGGATACGTTGCAGTGACGACCCCATCGCTTACAGGAAACTGAAACCGCCGAAACGCACCCACAATGCAGCTCGCGAGTTCAGTGTCATCGGTGCTGTTGTCAACGGGGGTCGCGGCCATCACAACGCCGTCGGTTGCGTAGACAAAACGCACGGTGACGCGACCCTCGAGCGAAGGGATTCGTTGCAGAGCGCGCTCGTAGCAGTGCTGAACCTGGCCCATGTTGCGGTGAATCACACGTCGAATCACCTCTGCGCTTTGTTGCGAAGAGAAGATTCCCTCGCCGCATCCGCGATCGCTAGGGACGTGACCACACACGAAAGGACCTCGCGTGATGCGCTCTCTGAGACGAAGCGCGCCCGCTTGTCGGCGCATCGCGATCCCCGCTCCAGAGCCCTGTCCGTAGCCCATCGTGCCGATGGTGCAACCCGAGGGGCCATCGCCGCAGATGGTGCCTTCACCAGAGCCGCCGCCACCCGGAGTTTGATCCACTCCGATGCGGCCAAGACCGCCATAGCCAAACGCATCCGCGACGTCGCTGTGCTGCAAATTTCCCCACGCTTCGTTGTCGCGGTGACCCGACGCAGCCACGCCGCCGAATGGGTCTTGGGGTGCTTGGTTGCCAAGCTCTGATCGCTCAACACCGATCGCGGCAAAGATACCTCTCGCCTGGATCTGCTCGCGCATCTGCACCCGTGAGAGCTGTGGAATCATCCCCCGCTCGCGCACCACCGACCGACCCTGACGCCGCGGGGCATCGTACGATCCCACCGATCCTGTGGGCCGCGGATCGTTGCCTCGTGGGGACTGCCGCAGCGAATCGCCACTCTCGGTCTGGGTCACTTCAGGCAGCGCCGAGTTTTGTGTTCGTGAACTAAAATCCAGCAACTCTGCCAAACGTTCTTGATCATAGTCGTTGCTCAAGAGCGTGCTGCGCTCGCCGTCAAGTCGCCACGAAGCGGTCAACACGGACGCCACAATGAGCGCAGAAGTGAGCGCTGAAAGCAGCATGACACGATCGTGCCGTTTTCGAACAGCTAGCTTTTTTGCAGCATGGACGAGCTTGCATTGAAATCGCAAGCCACCCACTGTGCACGAAGCTGTCTGGAGCAACTGAAGCGAAATCCGGGTGCTCCCCTCGAAGGTCTCTTGGCTTGCCGGGGTGTCAAGGCCAGTGCTCTCCGCGTGTCGCTGCACGCTATAAGCAGCACCCGCCGGGACCACTAGCACGGGCCCCTCTGTTGTTTGCTCAACGAGCTGCCAACAAGCGCCACCGCCGGGAATCTCTGCGGCGTCCATCACCAGCGAGCGGCTCGTCTCAGGACCCACCGAGCGGAGCGAAAACTCGGCTGAACTAGGGAGGTGAAGTACCCGAAGGACGGTTTGTTGCCACAGAATCGTCAGCTCGATCACCTTTTGCGCCGTGTTCTCAAGCTGCTCAACGACAGCGGCGCGAAACTCATTCTTGGGGGCTTGCAAGCTCATTGCTCAGGGTGCGACAGCGAATCGGTACGCGGGTTCCCAAAATCGTTCGCGAGTGGCAACCGTGGCCACAAGGCCCTGCAAATTGCCTGTCATTCGCGAAAAGTCTCTGTCCTACTCGGTCCGAAATGTCACAGGATAATTCACGAAGGCGTAGTTGGCGCTAGGTGAAAAGCGCAGTCGCCGAAACTCACCCTCAACACAATGTGCAATCGATGAGGTCCCGGTGCTGTTTTCAACAATGTTCGTGCCGATGACTCTGCCGTCTCTGTCCGCTACGAATCTCACAAGCACCGTTCCCGCCACTGTAGGATTGACCTCAAGGCTCCTCGCATAACAGGCCTGAATGCGAGAGATTTTTCGCATCACAGCCCGTTGAATTGCACGGGGATTTGCCAAATACTGGCTGAGCTCACTGCATGCAGAATGCACAGTGTCGCAGTCGCCCCAGGCTTGCAGGCTCGCAGCACCGTTGTCGACTCGCATGACGATTTCTGCACCGATGGCATTGGGACCACGCACAGTTTCACGTTGTGAAGAGGGGGTGGCGTGGCTTTCGTTGCCAAGAAGTCTAAACGGCTGTTGCTCGACCTCTGCACCTAAGCGTGAGAGAGGCTCGCTCTGTGCTTGCGACTGCCGCGCAGGCTGACCCCAAAATGATGGCTGCTGTGGAGAGAGCTCACTGTCAGCGTCGGCAATGGAGTTTTGATAAAAACTCAGAGCGTGTGGACCACTCCCTTCGCGCGATTCTCCAGTTGGCCTTGGAGTGGTTGGCTCGGACCGTTCGTGCTCGGTCAATGCGACCAGATGTCTCAGGTGTGTCTCGTCCCAGTCGTCCAGCACAAAACTGCTTCTGGTCGTCGCGAAAACACCACAAAACGCTAGAATCAACAGCGCTCCGACGGCAGATCCGACCGTTGAAGCGGTCATGACGCGATCAACAGGTTTGCGAACGAGCTGATTTTTTTCTACGTTTACGAGCGCACACCGCAATCGCAGCCCGCCCATCATACACTCTACAGTCTGCGTAGGATGCAGCGGAATCGTCAGCTCTTTGCTCGCGATGTTCTCGAGCACCGCGAGCTCTCCGAGAGTGCTCACCCGGTACATAGTCCCTGCGGGTACCGCAACGGCAGGGCCCCTGTCCGTCTGCTTGATCAGTCGCCACTGAGCACAAAAGCTCGGAAGCTCAGCTGCGCTAACGAACAAAACGTTGCTCGCGTCCGCCCCTTCGCTTTGCAAAACAAACACGTCTGTCGTTTGCAGATGGACGATCCTCAACAGCGCGTTGTCCCAGACAATTTGCAGCTCGATGACGGTCTGCTCGGGGCACACCATCGTTGACGGTGCTGGCGGACTTAGTCGCGGCG
>JANNCG010001366.1:0-1757 GCA_031386385.1 Myxococcales bacterium | reverse complement strand
TCCCGTTGATCCACTCACGGAGATGTAAATCCACTCGTCGATGACAAAGAGTGACTGAGGTCCACTTGATGGGCTTGGCGGAATGGCCGTCGCGACTCCGCAACGAAAATTCGATTGAGGGAGCCGCACGGTTTCGATCGTGAACTGCACGGTCGTGCCCGGTGGCGCGTCCGTGAGTGCCACGCTGGGTCGATCGGCGGGTTGGATGGTCGAGCGATCGGCCAACGGCGGGACAACAGCGCTGCCTGAGTCGCACCGTCCATCACAGCCTCGCATTGCATCGATGCACGTCAGACTGACCGCTGCGTCTCCTGCGCATTCGACCCGTCGGCAGGCGCTCGCCAGCGCGAGACACAGCAAAAAAATTGCTCGGCGCCATTGAACAGTCATTCGGCACTCCAAATGTGTTTTACGGTGTTGTCCGGCAGCCCCTCGTGCGCCAGTGCTCCCGTACTTGTGCACGGGTGCGGTTGCAGCGATCGCCCTCTGAACTCCACGTACGAAGCGTGCCAGACCCGGGGATAATCAACAATGACTCTTTCAACACGGCGCGAGATTCTCTGCCATTCGTCTCGTTGCGCTCGACATCGCAACATTCACGGTGCCCGCAAAGGGGAGCCGCCGACTCAGCTTACCACCCAACGCGACGGGGGGTCCGAGCGAGTCGGGACGCGCCGTTTCCGATCGCGCCGTCGACGCTGTCACCCCAGCACTGCACGCCACCATCTCTCGTCCTCGCGCAGCTGTGGTTCAACCCACACGAGACCTCAACGACGTCGGTCAGATTGAGCGTGTTGCTCTGATACGGCGTGGCACTTCGGCGGTTACCGAGTTGACCACGGTCGTTCTCTCCGAAGCAAAACACTCGACCACCCTCAAGCACTGCACAGCCATGCTTCGGCCCAACACAAAACGACTGCATCGGTCGCTCAGACTGCACTTGGCGCGTAGCTCTCGCCGTCACCCCCTGACGCTGCACAAACCCTCGCGAGCTGCTCCCCCAGCACTCAAGCTGTCCACCGGTGAGCGCGCATCCAAGACCTCGTCCAAGGTATGAGCTCACGCGAACATCCGTTGCGTTGGTTATCCCCTCGATCATGACGGGTGTATTGGGCGCGCGGTCTGGTTGATCCGCGGTCACAAGCCGCGCTGAGTTGTCGCCCCAGCACCACACACTCGAGCCAGAGCCTGAGCCTCGCACGGTACATGCGACGTTGAGTGAAGTGCTGACGGCACGGGACGGTCCTGGCGAGCTGATCGCTGGTGCGGACCACGGGCTTGGCCCACCCGCCGTCGCGGATGCTGGAATTTGACCCGCCGTTGCACATTCGAGCTGCCCATTGCGAAGTGCACACAGGTGCCTTCCGCCAAGCGCATATGAGCTGCGATCCAGCACGGGGGTGAGCCGGTATGTGGACTCGTTGAGCGCCGTCCCTAAGGTTGCGAAGGGCCCGGCGCTGATGATTGAGACCGCACCGTCACGATGGCGCACAAGGGTTGTCCCCCCGTTGAGTGCCACGTCGGTTGCATCGGTGATGCCCGCAAGAGCAGTGGGGGTCTCGCGCAGACCGAGCATCGCGTTGTCGGTTGTTGATCCGCCAAGGACATCAAGTGGGTGATCGACACCCCAGCACTCAACCGTCCCTGTGGTCGAGATCGAGCAGTTGTGATGACCCGCGGTCACCAGTCGCTGGCTCGGACTCAGTCGCACGCGCGTAGGGGGCACAATGGGCCCTCCGATCGCCGCCCCAATCGCA
>JANNCG010001268.1:0-7948 GCA_031386385.1 Myxococcales bacterium | reverse complement strand
AGCCAGTCATTGTGCAAGATGTCGTGATCCTCACGGCGCGCCCAGACGCATGGCCCTTCACCGACGACGCTGCGGTCAGCACGGATCTTGATCAAGACGGTGTGCGGGATTGGAGCGCCCCGATCGAGTTTGGCGCAGGGACGTCGCCGATTTGGCTGACCGCGCACGGACTCGCGGACGGCGGTGTGACCCTGGACGATCCCACCACGCGTGTCCCGATGCGTGCAGAGTGTCCGACCCGGCCGGCGCACTTGCTGTTGGTGGACAGCAGTTGGGGGGTCAACGAAGCGAGCGAGGTCGCCCGTCGCTTGTTGTGCGCGAAGCTTTGGGGCGCCACTGCCGCAGAAGCCCACGCGCTGATCCAAGAAGCTCGCACACAAGGAATCCCCGAAAACCCTGAAAATTCCCGCTCAAATCAAGACGACGCTGGCCCAGAGATTCCCGATTTGCCGTGGGTGTCTCTCGAGGCGCTCGCATCGCAACCGCTGCCGGTGCAACTGCACACGATGCAGCCCCCTGCGTTCACCTGGCCCACAGTAGCTGCTGTCAGCGCTCTTGACGCGAGCTCGGTGGATCAGAGCGATGCGACAACAACCGGCAGCGCGTTGAATACCACCGACGCCGCGACCGGCGACACGGCTTCGGCTTTGCCCCCTTTGCCTCCGTTGCTCGCTGCTCGCTGTGCGCAGACTGAGGCTCACGCGCAAGCTGTGCTCGCTCCGTTGTATCCGCACAACCAAGACGCCGGAGAGACCGAAGAGCCATCGTGGGACACAGTTCGCGACAACCTACTCGCGACGATTGGGCGCTGTTTTCTCGCGGCGGGAGGCGCCTGGGCGATCGAGGCAACAGGGACCAGCACCGCACGCAACGCCAGCACGGGTCAAGATCTCGAAGGCGTGGATTATGAGCTGGTTTTCTATGACACCACTGGAACACGCGTCGCTCACGGGCACCACGGGCACCTCTCGGGATTTCAGTGTGATCACGATGAGCTGGAGGTCTTCGGAAGCAGCGACTACGATCACGACGGTCGCGGCGAGCTACTTGTTCGCACGGTCAGCTATTGGTGCGGCGACGGCGATGGTGACAATCCAGGGCCGCTCACGATCTTCACGACTCGCGGCCCTCACATCCGACCGTACGCCAATGCGTCGAGCATTCGCAGAGTCGACCGCGCCCAAGACCTCGACGGAGACGGGTTGCTTGATCTGCTTGATGACTCCTGGCTCGGCGCGACGGCATGCGATCCCGCTGCAGTGGGTGTTGATGAGCACCCAGTCTGGACTTTTGCGGTGCACGCGCGTGCAGACGGAACCTTCAGCTACAACGACGCGGTGACACAGCGTTTTCAACGAGAGCGATGCGCCCGACTCCCGCGCTCGTTTGCGGCGCTTGATGACGGCAATTTGTCCGACCTGGACGGAGAAATAATGCTCGGTCGAGGGCTCTGCGCGCGGATGTCCGGCTGGAGCATCGAGCGCGTTCAACTCGCAATCCTTCGTGATTTGCAGCGCGCACAGCTGCGAGCGTTTGCGAGCGCAGCCGTGAGAGCGCGATCGAGCGGTGCCGACGTGCGGTTCGCATGCAACGACTTTAGCTGGCTGACGTCTGTGTTGTCGCGGCCGCTTCCGTTTCACCAGTCGCTCTCAGGGTTGTTGCGGTAGGCGCGTTTGCGTTAAACTCTTAGGGACAATTATAACTCTCTCACAATGGTGTCCCGTGAAAGCAAAACTCCCCAACAACGCTAAAACAAAAGCAACCGACAACCCTGCCGCCAAGCCCAAACGCGGTTCCGCTACCGCAACGCTGACAACCTTGCGAGCCCTCACCAAGACAGCGAAGGCCGCGAAGAGCAACGCCCTTGCGGTCAAAAAGAAGCGCCTGAGCGAGTTGCTCGCGCTGATCGTGCGCCGCAAGAACGAGATCGTTGAGGCGTTTTATGACATCGGCGAGGCGCTGCACGAGATCCACAAACACAAGCTGTACCGAGCGGAAGAACTGCCCACGCTCGACGCGTTTCTCAAAAAACACGCGCTCATGAGCCGAAGCACTGCGTACAAATTGATGAAGGTGGTTGAGTCCGTCAGCCGCTCAGAGGCGCTCAAGTTGGGTCAAGAGAGAGCCTTCGCGCTCGTAGCGTACACCGAAGCGACTCCCGAGCTTGACTCGCCGGCAAAGATCGCCGCCACCAATGACCTCGTGGCCGGAAAGCGGCTCAAAGAAGCGCGCACAAGCGAGATCCGCGCGGCCACCAAGCGGCTTAAAGAGAGCAAGGCGAAGGCAACACGGACCCCGAAAGAGCGAGCGGCGGAGAAGCAGCGCACGGCGCTTACGCAAACACTGCGAGCAGCGCACGAGAAGCTCGGGATCAAGCGCGCGGAGTACACCGCGCACGAGTCGTTTGTCCTCGTGAAGTTTACCTTCGCGCAGATTGAAGCGCTTGGACGGGCGAAGAAGTAGCACAACCGTCCAACTGGCTGGACGGTTCTGTCCAACTGGTTGGACGATCGCGATTGGCTGGCGAAATTGCAGTTTGGCGTACTTGCGCTCGAAGATCGCGCGATTGATTCCCACCGGTCCAGCCCTGTTGAAACGGTTCCTTCTCTCAACGCTGTGTGCAGCCTTCGTCAACGACAGCTACTTGCGCCGACGCTTCGGTTTCTCTTTGCGGTCAGTATTTTTCGTGGGCACCGACTCCTCCGTTGCGCTGATCGGGACGGTTGATTCGCGCTGGTTTTGTTCCGGAGCCTTCGTTGCGCCTAACGGCGGAGGCGAGACACGATCGCGAGCATCTATCCGCGCCTGCAGCTCACGTTCAAGCCACGTGGTGGCAACCCGCTGAGCTTTCGCCACAGGCTGAACTGAGGCGAAATTGCGCACTTCATCAGCGAGTGTTGTCGCCGATAAGACCGAGTTTCGCTTTAGCTCGCGAGCGATTTCCAAAATCTCTCCGAGTGTGTCTTCCATGTCTCGCTTTGGCGCGACTGGATGTGCCGCCACGGGCGCACTGAGCACCTTCTCAAGCTCCGGCCAGACACGGTCAAATTGCCGTTTCAGCGTCTCGAGAGGCAATGCCGCTGCATCAAGCGCGGTGTTGAGTGATTGAACCAATTCAAACGTCCGGTCTCGGTCGGCAACCTTCGCCTGAAACTGCGTCAGCGGCCCTCCATTCATATCTTTTGGCATCATCCCTCCGAGAAGATAAGGGCACACTCGGCCCTGCTTCACTCGCTTCGAGAGCGCGCCGGCCTCGAAGAGTATCCAAGGATCTGCCTGGTTTTTTGCTGTCAGACACAAAATTCCAAACTCGGATACCTCAAGAGCATTGGACATCTCGGGTCCCCAGCGGTCACCAGCGCCGATATTTTCGATTACTGTTTCTGCTCGGCGCGGCCGGTCAGGGATTGACGACCGGTCCCGAGGGTGGTCGTGATGCGAAGTTCGTCGGCACCGCAGAGTTATTGCCTAGCGCTCGGGATCCGTGGCAGGGCACGGTCATCGGACAAGCCAAACACGCCAACGGCTTTCATCGGTCTTTTTCAGACGCGGAATTTCATTGCGCGAAGAGCGACAAGACGGTTCTCGGCAAAGAGATCCCCCGCATCAAAGGTAATCCATCCATAAAGCTGTGGTGCACCTCAGCCGGGACCGTGCACGGCGCCGCACCCATGGAGGCTCCTTCGCTTCAGGGATAGTCAGAAATAGAAGCAACCACGAGTTGGCTATAGAACCGCGTTTGCACACCTCGCACAGTGCCGACGGCAAGATCGCTGAGACCAACGGTGATCGATTTGCCACTGTTTCGATCGATCGCAGCGATGACCTCTGGCGGCAACGTGTACGCGCCTATCGAGGCTGGGACACTACAGCTCACGCTAACGCGTGTGTTGCCGATCGTTTGTCTGAGATCAATGAGAAGCGAAAACCGACTCTCTATCGGCTGCCATCGAATCGGAAGCGCGAGATCAAGTGGCGCTGGGGTTCTTGATTCTAGCGCCGATGGATAGATCGGCTCAACCCGACCTGGTTGTGCGACGCTCAAGCGCGCTGCAGAAAAACCGTCGCTCGCCGCGATGAGCACCGTGACGAGGCTCTCAGCGGGCAACGTGCGCTCTGCTAACAAGGCAGAGTATTGAAGGGGTCCGGCGTCAAAGGGCGCCTCTGCGGATCCGAAGACGGACTCGAGTCGGATTGTCCCGATATTTTGTGGGATCCAACCCACATTTCGGCGAACGATGCATTGGTCCACGACGCGCTCGCTGCCGCGATCTTGAGCGTTCGGTGGTGGGTTTGCGATTGTAGCTGCGAATAGCGTCGCGCGTCCGGTCGGACTACCGTCGTCATACGAATTTAAGATGAGGCGGTAGCTTGGCTGAAATGTCGTTGGCACAACGGTGTCGGTTCGCAGTGTGTCATCCGTCGCATCTGCTTCGGTAGTGGGTCCGGCATCAGATCCATTAACGCGTGCTTCGCTATCGCCACCATCGTCTTGACCTGCGACAAGCTGTGCACAGGATGCGAAGAGCGCGCCAGCAACCCACGTCGCGACTGGAGTGATTGTGCCTTGCCGTTTACGCGTGAATGTCGTGGGCATCAAGTTGCTGTTCGGTGGTTTGCTTCTGCTGAAATCGCGCAGAAGTATCACACCGATTGCTCTCTGCGCGCTACGGAGAATCTGAAATCGACGCAACCATACGCAAGCTATAGAACCGCGTGTGCACACCGCGCACAGTGCCCTCGGTCAGATCGCTGAGCCCAACTATGAAGGTTTTGCCGATGTTTCGATCAACCGCAGCAATTACCTCTGGCGGAAGGGTATACGTGCCAAGCGTCGTTGGCACTCGGCACATTACGCTCACGCGTGCGGTGCCTCTCGTTTGTTTGAGAAAGACGAGCAGAGAAAACCGACTCTCCACGGGTTGCCACCGGATTGGCAGTGTTAGATCGAGAGGCGCGGCAGCCCTCAAGTCCATGGCCGAAGGATAAATCGGCGCAATACTCGCTGGTTCTGCAACACTCAATCGCGTGGCTGAAAACCCTCCGCCAGCCGGAACTACGACGGTAACGAGGCTGTCTGCTGGTAGCGTTCGCTCCGCCAGCAGCGCTCCGTAGTTCAGAAGACCTGCGCTAAATTGAGCCGTGGTGACGCCCCATACAAACTCAATCCGAAGCTGCCCGATGTCTTGCTCAACCCAGTTCACATGGCGGCGAACGACGCATCCTTCAACCACTCGCTCAGAACCGGGGTCGGGAGCGTTTGGTGTCGGGCTTCCGGTCGCCGCGGCAAACAGCGTCGCTCGTCCGGTGGGACTGCCGTCATCCACCGATGTCAGGATCATCCGAAAACTGGGTCGACCAGACGATGGAGTCACGGAGTCGGTCGGCGGTGCGTCAGCTTCCAAATCTGCTTGCACGTCTGCGGCTACGGGAGACCCGTCCACGCTCGCCTCACCATCGCCAAGCTCGTCCTGTCCGGCCACAAAACGACCACACGATGCAACGAGAACGCAGGCAAGGCAATATGCGGCGCGAGTCAGGGTACTCTGCGGCAAATTTCGTGCTTCGGCGTCCATCAACCACCTCCTGCGTTGCAGCTGCGCGTTGCAGGATCACAAACGAGATCAACGTCGCAAGTGGTGCCGTTGGCTCGGCAATCACAACACGGATTGCTGGCTCGACCACATGAGACGCAGGTTCCACGCATGCACGTAAGTTCGCCATTCGAGCAAGACTGCGCATCGCAGCAAGGCTCGCCCGCGTCACCACAGTGCACACAAACGGCCGCAGACCCAGCGACTGGGTTGACGCCGCCAGCGCACACGGATGCGACCCCTGCACACTGACTTGGCGCATGATGCGTGGTCAAATCCAAGCAAGTTCTGCTTGCCATCGCGGGGATATTTCGCTGCTCCCTGCAATTGGCTGCGGTCGCGGCGACCGTTAGGTTAACCATTTGCGACAGCGGAAAGTCACAGCACGGTTGACCGGGTTGACCGCACGGCACGCATACTTCATTCACACATGTCGCTTCTTGCGTCGGACCTCCAATGTTCGATGCGAGCCTGCGGCAACGACCACCCTGGACAATTCGCAGCGGAGGATCGAAGCGCGGAATCGGCCGATCAAGCCGACGCTCTTGTGTTGTGGGTGGACAGCACGCGCCGCCTAGACCGCCACACGCAGGAGCGTTGTTTGCTCCAGCAACTCTCACGCACGTGTCGGTTGCATCGTTGCAGCGAAGGTCACCAAAGCGATAGACTCCCACTTGGGTCGCAAGCGGTGGCGCGAGCACTGCACCACACGGCTGAATCGGGTCAAAGATATTCTCTGCCCGGTAACACGCGTCTCCGAGTTGTCCGACGGGCACACACGCCATCCCCGGCAGCGTTGGTGGATCTCCAACTCGATACGGAAACCGATTCGGAAACACTCTGCACTGCTCATTGACAGAGCACCGCAACTCAGGAATCACCTGTGGCGACCGACTAGGATCACACCCGCGCCGACAGGTGTTTCGCAGGCAAAGTGCGCGTGGACTCCCTCCTGTACAACAGTCATTATCGGTGTTGCAAAACCCACCCAATGGTCGACAGCACTGACCCATTAAGGGATCCATTACCGCATCTCCCAACTCACAACTGTCGCATCGATCAAGGCATGGGACCGGCGGGGCGAGAGGGCCGCCTACGACATTCGTCGCTTGAAGCGGCACGTTTACAAACGTATCCCTCGCGACAAATCTAGGAGGGTACAAGCCTTGCGAAGCGCGAACGCTCGAGAGCAGTACCGTAGGACGAGTTTCAAAAGAGTCATTCAATGGACACTGCGCCAGGTGTGGGGCAACTCTGGTGCAGATACTGATAATACCTGTGCTGGCGCTTCCCTGTTGGGCTGCAACTTGTTCGCAGCGGTAGTCAAAGTGTGCGAAGCGTCCTCGCCGCTCATCAACGACCGCTGGTCTACACGCCCCAATCCCACCAACAACTTGGTCACAACGACGACGACATGTGCCTTGAAAACATCGCAGTCCGGCAGCACATGGACGACAAGCGAGCTGACCTTGTGCGGGTGGATTCAACGCCCCATCCCAATCTCCGTCACATGTGCTTTGCCCTTCGCCAAGTGGGAGGGTACAAAATCCGAGTGAGCCTGGAGGGAGTCCCACCGGAGGCGTTGCACATCCTGCCGCGATGCTCGCACAATACCAGCCGGGGCTGTGCGGACATTGATTCTGACCGACCCAACGACCCGCCATCACGTCATCACCACCGACGTACGTCCCGCGACTGCCGAGCGGCGCACGGGGATCACACGCAATCGGAGTCGTTTGGTTTTGTCCAAGCGCAATGATCGGTTCGCACTGACCGAAATTTGGGACACCGTTGTTTTGGCGAACACAGGTCAAGGTGCCTCCACAGACGGCTCTGCCGCTTGGGATTTGCGCCAACGAAACGCACGGATCGACGTTGCATACAGCGCCCTCTCCCACCACGTTGGCACACTGGCCAACACACACCTTGATTTGGTTGTTTCCGCACGGAGCAAGAAAGGCGCGTCCGGGATCCGTCGCCGCAGGTGGGCAGCCACCTATCGCCACGATCATCACGATGCCAAGAGCAACCTGTACAAGCCACGAGAGAGAGAACCGATTACGAAGTCCCCCCCCTTCAATTTCTGTGCCAATATGGATTTCATCGCATTCTTTCCGCGCTGTTTCGCGCTTACAGTTGCATGTGAAACAGCGTGTTGGTGTCGTGAGCGAAGCCCCACCTTCTCCAACTCAGCCGCTCGAGCTACCTAGCCATGCACTCATGATCGCAAGGTTGGGGACATTACGTCAATCTCTCCCTGAACGATTTGTAGCCACCCACTCAGCCGTGCGACACGAGGTTTATTCGCGCACGTTAAGTTTGCCTTCGCGCAGATTGAAGCGCTCACAACGGGC
>JANNCG010001266.1:0-2672 GCA_031386385.1 Myxococcales bacterium | reverse complement strand
ACTTGAAGGTCTAGCTGCGGGCGATTTTTTCGGCTTTTCTGTGGCGAGCGCGGGCGATGTCAACGGCGATGGGCTAAGCGACCTGCTCGTGGGTGCGCCTCAAGCGAATCCTGGCTTTCGCAGAAGCGCGGGCACTGTGGGTATTTATTATGGAAACCTGAACGGCGTTGCAATGGTGGCGACGCGGCTGATCGAAGGAGTCTCGGCGAGCGATCAATTTGGCTCGTCGGTCGCAAGCGCCAACTGCCGATTCTGGCGTCGAATTCGCGAACGCATGGCACGCCTTGCGACACTCGACAAACAACGCTGGATCCTCTAAGTGGTAAGACGATTGGTCAATATGACAGCACTATGGTTCGCTAGCTTTTCCGGCTCTTTTTGCGAAATGAAGCGCTGCACACGATAGGTTCACGATGATTGACTACAAAAGATATCGATTCTGTATTATGTTTGCGATCAGCGCGTTGCCCGCCAGTTGCTTTCAGCTAAAAGATCGAAGTGGCGTTAGAGACGATGGTGAAATAGACGCTGCGATCATGACGACCGATTCGTTTGACGCAAGCTCGGCGAGCGATCTTTTTGATGTGCCCGAGAGTCAACCGGACGCGACGCTCACGGACTCACCCGTGGATACGAGTGTCGTTGCAGACGTCCCAACGACGCTGGCTCCGCGGCAAATCTCGCCGATCTCACTGGGAAATGTAAGTCTCCTCAGACCCAACTTGCGCTGGCAGTTACCCGCTGGAGCCGATGGCGCACAGGTCGAATTGTGCACAGATCGTGCATGCTCTGGGATCATCGAGAACATCTTCGTGACGGGCATTGCGGGACGGCCATCCATGGCGTTGCGGCCAAGGAGTGTGGTGTTCTGGCGACTTCGTGCAATGCGCCAAGGTATGGTCGTCTCGGCACCAGGCCCAACCTGGTTGTTTCATGTCCCGCAGATGGACAACTCAGGGGGCATTGACGCGAGCTCAAATCCACATCTGGACTTGAACGGCGACGGCTACGATGATCTCGTCGTCGGTCATCCTTCGGCATGGCCAGGCGGTCGCGTTCGGGCAGGCACTGCGAGCGTGTATCATGGTGGGGACCAAGGGGTTTCGGTCGTTGTGACGCGCGTCCTCAACGGTGTTGTCGCCGGTGACTACTTTGGCGCTTCCGTTGCAGGTGCAGGGGATCTGAACGGTGACGGTTTTGGCGACCTCATTGTAGGGGCCTATCAAGCGTCTCCAGGCGGCCGTGCGAATGCTGGGAGCGCGTTCGTGTTTCATGGAAGTATGGACGGCGTTGCGATGACGCCAGCACAAGTACTAGAAGGAGTCGCAGCCGGCGATTGGCTTGGCAATTCATGCGCAGGCGCAGGCGATCTGAACGGCGATGGCTACGGAGATCTCGTCGTGGGGGCGCCCTTTGCGGATCCAGGCGGACGAATGAATGCTGGGACTGCAAGTGTGTTTCACGGAAGCCCCACGGGGGTTTCTACCGTTGCGGCGCAGATCTTCGAAGGCCGGTCCGTTGGTGATGAGTTCGGCTGTTCGGTGGCAGGAGCGGGGAGACTAAACAGTGACAGCTTCGGAGACATCGTTGTGGGTGCTCGCCAAGCTGATCCTAGTGGGCGAATGAATGCCGGTACGGCGAGTGTGTATCACGGAAGCGCGATGGGCATTTTGAGGGCCCCAGCGATTGTTCTCGAAGGCGGCGCAGAAGGCGATAGTTTCGGTTCATCGGTCGCGAGTGCAGGCGATGTAAACGCCGACGGTTTTGGCGATCTCGTTGTCGGCGCGTACTTCGCCGATCCCGGGATGCCGGCACGTTTGAACGCTGGGACTGCAAGCGTGTTTCATGGCACGGCTGGGGGTATCCAGAGACTCGCCACATCGGTGCTCTCCGGCGTCGTTGCGGGGGATCGGTTCGGTTTTACCGCGGCAAGTGCAGGAGATTTGAACGGGGATGGTTTTGGCGATCTGGTTGTTGGCGCAAACTTCGCATCTCCGCGGGGATTCGCGAGTGGAGGGGTGGCGCTTGTGTTTTACGGGAGCGCGGGGGGTATTGCCTTGATCGCTGCGCGAACTCTCGAAGGGAGTGAAGCAAACGAGAATTTCAGTATTGGATTGGCGGGTGCAGGGGACCTAAACCGCGACGGTTTTGACGACCTCGTTGTGGGGTCGCCCTACGCGCTGCCCGGCGGTAAGGTCAGCGTGTTTCACGGTAGTCTGATGGGCGTGCCAATAAACGCCGCTCGGGTGATCGCTGCACCCGATGATTCAGGTCAGTTCGGGATTTCAGTCGCGATCCTTGACAACGCACGCCCAGCGCGATGGCGCGCTTTTACAAGTGGCATGCCTCTGTAAGCAATACAATCATGGGTGCAATGAACTCTCGCTCAGTCTGTTTGGCAGCAACTCTCACGATGAGCGTTGGTTGCTTTGATCTAAAAATTCGAGACGCTTCCGCAGATGCAGACGGACAGAATGACGCTGTGGTGGCGGTGTCCGCGGACTCTCTAGACACAGGCATTCTCAACGACGTTCGCGATACTTCTCTCATAGACACGTTCGTCCCTGCAGAGAGAATGGATGCGACACCCGCAGACGCAATCCAAGATGCTCCAATGGAAGGGAGTGTTGATGCATCTTTTGATTCGGGTATGCAGCAAGCTGCCCCCAGAC
>JANNCG010001244.1:0-5298 GCA_031386385.1 Myxococcales bacterium | reverse complement strand
ATGAAAATTATTCTCCGCAAACAAAGTTGGTCGAGCTCGATACCGCAGCCGGTTAAGCGACCTGTAATCATACCCAAATTGTCCTTCTGTGGCAAAACGCTGGTTCCTGCCCCCTATGCGATTGTCCTGACACTCACACAGGTTCTCAAGGTCATCGAATGGGAGATAAACCTCACAGTCCGGGGCATCATTCACCCAACGCGGCCTCTAAGTATTGAATTTATTAGATAAATCTCTCAATAAACGACGGCATGACTAGTGCTTCTTTACACTCTTCTGTAATGAAGCTCCAAACACTCTTAACCTTCGGTGCGTCTCTTCACTCGCTGGTCAACCGCATGATTCTTGCGGCTTTGATCGGCTCGTCTGTGCTGCTTGCCCAGTGTGCCGACGAGACGATGATCATGCTGCGGCCAAGGCCCACCGAAGCAAACCCACTCACTGGACTGGAGACCTTCGATCATCCAGAAATCGGCGTGATGATTGTCGGAGGTGTGTCGTGCACAGCCACGCTGATTGCACCCAACGTTGTAGTCTCAAGCGCCCAATGCGTGGGCTACGGGTCGCAGTCTGCCCAAGGGGACTGGGGCCGATTTTTTGTGCACAAGGGACCTGAAGAGCAGGCTCTGGCGTTTGTGATCGATCGGTACGTAAGCTCTTCGACAAGGGTGAGCGATGACGACATCGCGTTGTTGCATCTCGCTACGTCGGTGTCGCGTGATGTCGCGACGCCGGCTTGTCTCTCTCCGAATCTTCCAAGCGCGACCGCGCCGCTCGCGCTCTTCGGCTACGGATGCGCGCGGCGAGACGTCGCCCACAACAGGGGCGCGAAGGTGCGCTTTGATTTTGCAAACGGGCAGCTCACAAGCAACCTGTGTCCGGGCGACTCCGGGGGACCGGTGATGCTTCGATCGACGGGCGCCATAGTACGAATAGGCCGTATTTTTTCAGGTGAAATGGGCGCAAGCGACACCTTTGCCAACGTCGCAACAAACAGCCAGGCGCTGTTGGCGAAGGTGCGTGAGTGGGGATCTGTCTCTCCGATGTGCGGCGCAAATGGTCCAGTGCTTCCTGCGATGGTGCTGCCTCCGGTGCCTAATGATGATCCGTGCGGACGATTCGCAGGGACCAACCTGTACAGTTGCATCAGCCGCACTGAGATGGTGCGGTGCATGAACAATCGACTCGAGCAGGTGTCGTGCGCCAATGGATGCGTCACCCGCCCCGGATCGCTCAATGACGTTTGTGCCCCCGCGCCCAACGCCGAGCGCTGCGACGACTGGTCTGCACCGACACGATTCACCTGCAATAATACAGGCAGTCAGCGCACCCTGTGCCTTCAGGGGAGGCTTCTGGCTGAGTCTTGTGACTTCGTGTGCAACCCCGTGGCAGAGCAAGACGCGATCTGCGCAGACAGTGGAATGCCCCGACAACCGCGCCCAGTGATGGACTCTGGTGTTCGCCCGGTGGACAGCGGCGTGGTGCCGCGTGTGGACGTAGTGGTTCCGCGGGTGGATACCTATGTTCCGCCGGTGGACAGCTATGTTCCACCGAGGGTGGACAGTGGCGTGAACCCCATCGCAGATTCGGGATCCCCGATGGTGCGACCTCCGGGAGATGTGACGTGGACACCGTGGCCGTCGCAGCACAACCGAAGCAACGCCCCGTGGGGCACCGCTCTCACGGACATCATTCGTCACCTTCCGCTGTCCTATGGTGACACCTATGCGGACTCGGACCTGGTCACTTATGGGCACGAAACAACCCACGGAATCAACTCACACGCGCGCAACAACCTCAACCGAACTGGGCGCCGAGCCAACGGTTTTTATTGCTTGAACGATCGAGTCGCGATCGTCGTGGAGCCCGCGATCCGCAAATCAGCCATCGCGATGTACGTCCCAAACAGCCTCCGAGGGACACGTTTTGCGCTGTACATCACGGGCTCTCCCGACTGGGACGACACGCCGTTGTATGTGTGGGACGAGTGGGTCGCGTACACCAACGGCAGCGAAGTCGCGATGAGCCTTACACGCGAAGGACTGTGGCGCTACCCATGGCGCGACGCCGTTGCGGGCACGCTTGAGTTTGTGATCTATGCGCTTGCGACAGCCATGGCGGTCGAGGTCGGAGATGCCGCGTACTTTCGCGACAACACACAATTTCGTGCCTTTTTAGCGTGGAACGCACGGCGCTCAATGGAGCTGTTTCGCGCGGGAGCGAGCAACGCGAACTTTCAGTGGGCGCAGCAAGATCAAATGCTGCGCGCACTACAGACAAGTCCCGACGCCGCAGCGATGAGAGAGTTCGCTCGCCGAGTGTTTGGCAGGCCCTGGGCGCAAGAGGTCTTGGGGTTGGATCCCTAACCCGCTATCGCGTGCAGGCACCCGTCGCGAGATTGCAGGTGGTACCGGGGTTGAACATCGTGCAGAAGCGATTGCCACCCAGCACCGGTGAGCGACAATCAGGTCCACATGCAGGCGGAGCGGCGATTGGAAGCTGCGTGTAGCAGGACGGGCTGGTGAGCGCACCGCCGGCTCCGACGCCGACACAATCAGGGACGTTGGCTGCACAAATACAGACAAACTCGTCGATCACTCCGTTGCCATCGTCGTCACGACCGTTGCAACACTCGTTGCTACCAGCGGCCTGCAAGGGCGAGCAGCCGGTGTCAACACAGTCAGTCGATCCGTCGCAGTCATTGTCCAATCCATCCGTGCACGCTGTGCGGCCAGACTCGGGACCCGTTGGGCGACAACAAGCCGGGATTGCGGCACAACCGGGGTCTGCACAGTCGGTCAACAAGTCACAGTCGTTATCGCGCATGTCGGTACACGCAGCGACGGTGTTCTCTGGTCCCGTTGGCCGACAGCACAAAGGCTGCGCGGCGCAATCTGGGTCGTTGCAATCGAGTTGTTGATCGCAGTCGTTGTCGCGACCATCCATACAAGCAGCGGCGCCGGTCTCTGGCCCCGTCGGACGGCAGCAAGCGGGGATCGCTGCACAGTTCGCATCTGCACAGTCAATTTGCATGTCGCAATCGTTGTCACGACCGTCCATACACGCCACAGCGGTGTTCTCGGGAGCCGGGACACACATCATGCAGTTGGCTGCGCCGACGCAGTCTGGGTCTGCGCAGTCCGTGAGGTTGTCCGCGTCATCGTCGCGGCCGTTGTTGCAGACCTCTGCGGGCAATCCCACGCTGATGGTCAGCGTAAATGCGCCTTGGGAGTTGGCGTTAAAGCCATCTGCAAACACGTAGTACGTGCCAGGATCCGCAGTGATTGCAACACGTGAGTTGGTGCCAACAGCGTCATCGTTGCATGCGACTTGAGCGCCCATTTCGCAAGGCGATCGACGCACATAGACAACCGGATCATAGTTTTGACCCACCAGATCGATGGTCAGCGGGGTGCGAACCGCGACGGTAAACGAATAAACCACGTCCGGACCGGGACCGCCCGCACAGCCCGGAAATCCGTTGATCACTGGGACAAAATCGTTGCCAGCGTTCACCGAGGTTCCCATCGTGACGGAAGGGACGGCCACGTTGATAGCACCGGCGCACAGATCATTGGGTGGCCCCATGCGGCAAGGAGCCGTCATGGCACAACCAGGATCCATACAATCTATCGCGCGGTCGCAGTCGTTATCCATCCCATCGGCGCACGAAAGTGCCGTGTTTTCTGCGCCCGATGGCATGCAACACACAAACGCACCAGAGCAGTCTGGGTCCGCACAATCGGTGCGCATGTCGCAGTCATTGTCGCGACCATCTGAGCAAGCTACGTCATTGCGCTCAGGACCCGTCGGGACGCACACCACACAAGCAGGGTCCACAGCGCAGCTGTTGTCTGCGCAGTCGATCAATGCGTCGCAGTCATTGTCGCGCCCATCGTTGCACACTTCAGGCACTGGAACACAACAGTTCATCTGCCCAGCGCAATCTGGATCGAGGCAGTCGCTTCGACCATCGCAGTCGTTATCGAGACCATCCCGACACGCGACCGCGGTGTTCTCTGCGCCGGTGGGGCGACAGCAAACAAGCTGCGCTGCGCAATCTGGATCAGCGCAGTCCGTTCGCATATCGCAGTCGTTGTCACGGCCGTCAGCGCACGCGAGTCCGGTGTTTTCTGGCGAAGGGACACACATCACACACGCAGGGAGCGCCGCACACTGAGCGTCATTGCAGTCGATCTGCCCATCACAATCGTTGTCTGCGCGATCACTACACGCAAACGGGTTATTCTCGGGTCCCGTGGGAATACAGGCACATCCTGCCATTCCAGAGCAATCGAGGTCCATGCAATCGATGCGACCATCACAGTCGTTATCGAGTCCGTCCCGACAAGCGAAGCCACCAGTCTCGCGACCCGTTGGCACGCAGCCTCCGCACTCTACAGCACCCATACAGTCACTGTCTGCGCAGTCCATGTCGCCGTCGCAGTCTTCATCGACCATATTGCGACACGTCCCAGGAGCAAGATTCTCAACTGGGCCCCGAGGCATACACATCAAGCACTCGGGCTGCCCTCCGCAGTCGATGACGTCCGCGCAATCGATGAGCCTGTCTCCGTCGTCGTCAACGCCGTTTCCGCACACCTCGCGAACACCGAGAGTAAGGTTTAAGCGGTAGGATCCTGAGTTGTTGCTAAACCCATCGACGACGACGTAGTACGTGCCTGGTGCTGCGTTGTTCAGCACAATACGCGAGCTCACACCGCCGCCAGCATCATCGTCACAGGCGATCTGCATACCCACACCACAAGGGTCACGGTACACCATCAGCATGGTGTCATAGGTGCTGCCGATGGTGTCGATCGTGATCGTCTGTTGCACTGGATTTTGAAAGACATACACGA
The DNA here is from genome assembly GCA_031386385.1 of Myxococcales bacterium. Classification (GTDB taxonomy): domain Bacteria; phylum Myxococcota_A; class Polyangia; order Polyangiales; genus JANNCG01. The sequence goes on along the minus strand of JANNCG010001244.1, from coordinate 436 downwards.
CATCGGCAGCTCCGCCACCGGGGCTGCACGAGGGGTCAAAATCGTCCGCTGCACCGCTCGTGGTTCCGCTGTCGCTTCCGGGCAAACCAATTCGCCGAGCGGTCGCACAAGTGTCGTTCGTCGGCCTGCACTCCATCTGCATGGTGCAGTTGGGGTCTAAACAGTCTTGCGCACCGTTGCAGTCGTTGTCACGCCCATCGCGGCATGTGCCCGGAGGACCTTCAAGCCCGGTTGGAATACACATAAAGCATCCAGGCTGCATGGCGCAGTCGGGATCCGCGCAGTCGGTCTGGCGGTCGCAATCGTTGTCTAGTCCATCTCGGCAAGCGGCAGCGTTGTTCTCGGGTCCGCGTGGAACACACGCGCAAACGGGCGAACCCACGCACGCGCGATCCGCGCAGTCGGCGATCCCGTTGCAGTCGTTGTCGCGGCCGTC
>JANNCG010001207.1:0-7418 GCA_031386385.1 Myxococcales bacterium | reverse complement strand
ACACCCCGCCGCTGTTTGCCTTCGAGGTCGTGAGCGAGAATTTTGAGAAGGATTATCGCGAAGCACCTATTCAGTATGCGGCGACGGGAGTGCGTGAACTGGTAGTGTTTGATCCCGATGCGCCCAAAGAGAGCGTAGGGCGTCGCGGACAACCACGCTATCGTTGGCTGGTGTGGCGCCGAGCGGCTGACGGGCGCTTTGAGCAAGTGATCAAGAGCAACGAGGATCGCGTGAAGAGTGAAGCTCTGCATTGCTGGCTGCGACTCGTGGGCGAAGGCGAGCAGCGACTGATTCGAATTGGTGTTGGTGAAAACGGGGACCAGTTATTTCTTTCGGACGTTGAGCAAGAGCGAACTGAGAAAGAGCGAGAGCGAGATGCACGGATCAAACTCGAAGCTCAGCTTGATGCGCTGCTGCGTGCACAATCTTCGACGGGTGGCACCAAGAGCGCTACGGCGAAAGCCAAGCGTAAGCGCCCGCGCGGTGAGTAATGTCTCGCGCAGCGAACGGGAATCAATCGATCATCCCCTCGGAAGTCCGTAATTTTTTCCAGCGGTGAGGACCAACGGCCTTGTGCACATCGTTGAAAAAATACGCCAGGACGGATGCGATTTAGCACACTCCGAGGCGGCTCGTAGAGTGGGTGGACATACATCACTGCCATGATGCGATTTTATCGGAGATATACTATGAAAAAGCTATTCGCGATGCTGGCCTTGTTCAGCGCCAACATGTTGTCGTGTGCTGCTGGCCCGGGAGGTGCCGGCTGCGCGAAATTTTATCTCGTCGCAGGAGCCGAGCGAAAGCCCGTTGTCGGGGCGACGATTAGGGTGTACTCGGGCCAAGACCCAACGACTCTCGTTGCGCTTGCGAGCAGTGGGTTTGAACCTGGTAGTTATCACACAGGACCGTCGCAATGTAGTGGGCTCACCATCATGCAAATAGATCACCCAGAGTATCAGTCGATTCGTATGGAGTACCGCTCTCCGCACGATCGCTCTATCTCTGGCAATTCAAGAACTGACGAGAGCACGATTGTCATGACGGCGCGTTGATGTTGGTTGGTGCCCCGTTTCGATCCCGACGCCCCATCGGCGATAGCGAAAAGTGCTCGGATACGCCGTGTCCGAGATTGGGACTCGCCGTACCCTAGCCGGATTTGCCTGAGGATTTGCGAATTTTTTCGTTTGGCACCGGCTTGATCACCCTCGCCAGACGAGATTTCGCAATATGCACTCGAAGCTATTGTACGGGGATCGCAGCCGCCGGAGCGCCCGCGTCTGCGCTTGCGCTCGGTGTTGGCGTGGGTGTCGATGTGGCCTGCTCAGCAGCCACCGCGTTGCCCTCAGGATCGCGCAGCTCAAGCTGGCCACGACGAAGTCCCATGAGCTCGTTTTGAATCGCCGAGCGATCACCGACGACCACCAAGTTCAATCGCGTGTTGTCCCAGCGCTGCTGGGCCATCGTGCGCACATCCCGCGCCGTCACGCGCTGAACGCTCGCGGGATAGTCCGTAAACTCCGTCAACGGAAGCCCATAGATAAACAGGTTGCTCACCAGCGATGCGGTGCCTTCGACGGAGGCAAAATTGGCGCGCATGCCTTCAATGAGCTTGGTCTGTGCGGTGCGCAACTCTTCTGCGGTCACGTTGCCCTCACGCATGCGAACAACCTCGTTGATCATCTCTTGCGCGGCGTTTGCCGTGTGCCTGGTGATGATCGCACCGCCGGCTGAAAACGGTCCAACCCCGCGGCGAAACGAAAACCGTGAGCGAGCGCCGTAGGTGTACGCGTGACGTTCGCGGAGGTTCATGTTGATGCGAGAAGAGAACATTCCACCGAGGATGGTGTTGGCCACTTCGAGACGGACGTAGTTGGGGTCGCTGCGTGACGCTCCCGGAAGCGAGAGCACCACCGAGGACTGTGCCGCGTGCGGTCGATCCACAAGCCACACGTGAGGCGCGCCCGCGGTCGCTGCAGGAGGGCCTGCACGCAACGCAGTGGGTGTTGTTGGAGTCGTTGTTGCAGCACCCGCAGCTGCACCAGCACCACGCCACGCACCAAACGCCGCTTCGATCAAGGGCCGTGCTTGCGCGACGGTGATGTCCCCTGTCACCACCAATGCGCTGTCGGCGGGAAGATAGTGCGACTGATAAAACTCTTGGATTTGTGCGCGCGTGATCCCGCGCACGCTCTGCTCATACCCCGCGACGGGCCGTGAGTAGGGGTGCTCATCGCCATAGAGCAAGCGAGCCGTCAAAACACTCGCGACGGCGGGTGGTGAGTCGCGCTCAGAGCGCAGGGTTGCAAGTCGGTTCGTTCGTAGACGCTCGATCTCTTGTGGCGAAAACGACGGCTGCTGGACCATCTCTGCCAATAGCGTAAGCGCCTGCGGAAACCTGGTGTTCAGGACCTTCACGGACGCTCCGGCGGAGTCCCAGTCGATCCCAGTGCTGTGCTCGGCACCAATGGCCGCAAACGCGTCTGAGAGGGCCTCGGCGCTGTGCTGGGTGGTCCCTTGCTCAAGCAGCTCGCTCGTCATCCACGCAAGACCCGACTGCGCGGGAGCTACATCGTCCGCCGCGTGACGAGTGATATATTGCGCATAAACGATGGGCATCTGGTGCTGCTCAACGACGTACACAACCATCCCATTGTTGAGCGCAAATTGCTGCACGGTGGGCGTGACAAACGCGGTAGTACGCCCCGCGCCCGGCTCGCGACGACGAAAGCGAGCATCCGCGGTGGTGCGCGCCGGAGGCATAGGGATCACCTCAGGGGTTTGCGCTACCGGCGCCGCGGGGGGATCAAGATCCGCGTCGGTGGGAATCGGCTCGGTGATCACGATCTGCCCATTGCCCACGGTCATGGCCGTGACACCTGAGTCGACGCTCACGTTTGTGTTGCCAGAGGTGTTGTTGTTTTGAATGGCGTTGTTTGTGCTGCCGTTGTTGCAAGCGCTAAAAGCTGCAAGCGCCGGGAGCGTGATGAGAGCGAAGAGCGAAAAGGTATTGTAGGTTTTCATCGGCCTGCCCTTTGTGTGGCGGGTGCAATTCGGGGGCGGTGGGTTCCGCGGACGCGACCGGCGACGGGGGCGCCTTCGTTGGGGCGGACGTAGACGACAACGCGGCGCTCAACGGGGAGGTATCCTCGCGCGACGCGTGAGATATCTGCGGGGCGCGCAGCGGTGTATCGCGCAAGATCACGCGTGAGATAACTTGGGTCTCCGACGTGCTGGCGGTACACCTGCAAGCGGTCTGCACGGGACGCAATGGACTCGTTGCTAAAGAGCAATGAGGTTGTGAGATCGGTCTGCGCGCGCACAAACTCTGGGTCTTCTGGTGGGCTATTTTGCAGCTCACGCAGCTCTTGGTCCACCACACGAAGAAGCGCTTCTGGGTGCTGTCCTGGCTGACCCGTCACCATGATCACAAACATCGAAGCCAGCTCGGCGCTGCTCTGAAACGCGCTCACCGTGGTGGCGATTTGCAGGTCACGCACAAGCCGTCGGTGCAACCGTGAGCTCTCTCCGTTGGTCAACACGTTGGCCACAATATCAAGCTCGCCGTCACCTTCGGCGAAGTACTTCGGCGTCGGCCAAGCGATGTACAACCGCGGAAGCTCAACGCCCGCTTCAACCTCGATCACGGTCTCGCGCTCAAGAATCACCGGGCCCGGAGTGGGTCGGCGAACAATCTCTTGCCCTCGCGCGATGGGCCCAAAGTACTGCGTCACCATCGTGCGTGCCGCAGCGGGGGTCACATCCCCTGCAAGAACCAAGGTCGCGTTGTTGGGGACATACCAATTTAAAAAGAAGCGACGGACGTCATCGAGGGTGGCTGCGTTGAGGTCCGCAGGCGTCCCAATCGCGATTCGGTGATACGGATGCGCCTGAGGAAACACCGCCTGATGCAACACCTGCCACACCGCACCGTAGGGCGCGTTTTCGTAGTTTTGTCGGTACTCATTGAGCACCACTTGTCGCTGAGACTCAAACGTTGTCTGCGAGACGTGATCAAGCAAAAACGCCATGCGATCGCTCTCAAGCCACAACGCCGTCGGGAGCCGTGACGACGGGACAGTCTCAAAGTAGTTGGTGCGATCGTCTGCGGTGGTCCCGTTGATTCCCGTGGCGCCGATGCGCTCTAGGATGCGAAAAAACTGATCTTCACCGACGTGACGCGAGCCCTGAAACATCAGGTGCTCGAACAAGTGCGCAAACCCGTTGCGCCCGCCCGCCTCGTCTTTGCTGCCAACATGGTACCAAATGTTCACCGAGACCGTGGGCGCGCGGTGGTCTTCGTGCACGATCACCTCAAGCCCGTTGGGGAGGGTAAACCGCTCAATGGCCAATGGTTGCACTGTCACCGGGGCGCCCGGTCCTGTGGGGTCGTGAATGTTCGGTGCGACAACCGCAGCGGCGACAGTGGGCGTGGTGGGCAAAGGCGCTTCTCCAGCAGTGGTTGGCACACCTGCATCCGCAGTGGCCATCGGCGCAGCTCCCGCATCGGGATGATCACCATGACGATGTCGGTGTCGCGAAGTCGAGCCGGGCGGCGGTTCTTGGGCATTGGCGGCCACACTCGAGAATGAAATGGACGCAAACGCCAGAGTCGCGATGGACTTCACGAGCGCGCGTTGAAATTTTACAGTCTTCACGGTCTTCACGGTCTTCACCATAGCGGGAGTGTATCGCGCAATGTGTGTCCGCTCGCAATGACCTTTTGCAGCCCTTTTTCAAGGCCCTGCGCCTATTCAACTCCGTGCATTTTACTGGAATATAAAGCGCTACATGCTGATACGTTTGAGTTTGTAATATCTCATGAGCCGAAATTCTCCCGCCCTTCGCTTTGCCTTCGCGACCCTAATCCTGCAGTGTTTACACCTGCTCATGCCCTCGACCGCGAGCGCGATCGTGAACCAAGTCGACGGACAAGTCGTCCCACAGACCACCAATCTGCAGAGCTGCCTTGATAAGTCTTCGGCGCTTTTTCCGGGCAATCCGGCCCCTGGAGAGGGTCCTGGAGTGATCGATGCGGTGCGCGATGCGTCGACTTTTCCGCAGACGTTTATCCCCGCGCTCACGATGGGACGACGCTTGGTGACCTTCACGGTCATCGGCGAGGGCGGCGGGTTTCGCAACCGGTTTGGCTGGTACAACGTGGGGGATCGGCCCACGGTTCCGGCGGCGCGCAACGAGGTGTATGGGTGTCGTGACGCCAATATTGCCTCGGGTTGTGCGTGTCCGTGCAACGCGGGACCTCGAGCGTTGCCACCCGCGATGCCTGGTCGCTGCCAGCGCTGGATCAATGCAGATACGGTCGAGCTCGACTTTGACTGCCTTCGCACGGCGGGACTTTGGCGCAACGGACCGGTCGCGTTTTATCTGCTCACGCCCGAGCCTGTGCGAGACGTTCGGTGTGCAGATGCGGCTATTTGCGTGGCGACATTTGGTGCGGGATCGTATTGCTCCATGGGCCTTGGGCGTTGCGTGATTGGTGGGGCTTGTGCGCCGGCGGATACCGTTTCGTCGCGGGTGTACAGCACCGATGATGCGATCAACGATGACGGCAATTACGTGCATTTTCTCATTTATTCTTCGCGCTCGTTCACCAACGCTTTCTACTTTGGGTTTGAAGATTTGTTTCGCGGGGGCGACAACGATTTTGAAGACGTTCTTGTGCGCGCCACTGGGTTGACACCGTCGTGCACTCCCTCGCCAGAGGTGTGTGATGGCCGGGACAATAACTGCGACGGGATGATCGATAATGGCGTCCCCAATGGTGGATCATGCGGGATGCCGCTGGGCGAGTGTCGTGCAGGGATGCTCGTGTGTATGCGAGGGCAGTACGTTTGCACGGGGATTAGCAACGCAAACCCAGAGGTCTGCGACAACCTCGACAACGACTGCGACGGCGTAGTGGACGAAAACGACCCCGGCGGTGGTGGCCCTTGCATGCGCGATGTCGACAACACTTTGCTCTGTCGCCCCGGAACCCTCCACTGCCGAGGTGGACAGCTTCGCTGCGAGGGAGGCATTCGTCCGGGTCAAGAGATCTGTGACTGCATGGACAACAACTGCAACGGCGTGATCGACGAGGACGCGGTGGGCTCTCCGTTGTGTCCCGGTGGCGGTAGCTGTTTGGCGTGTGCGTGTCGCACGCCGTGTTCGCGAGGAGAGTTTCCGTGCTCGCCCGGGTTTGAGTGCCGCGCGGGGTTTTGTGTTCCGCCGTCGTGTGGTGCGGTGGTTTGCCGCGACAACGAGCGCTGCGTTGAAAATCGCTGTGTAGATGCTTGCGCCGCGCTCACTTGCCAAGAAGGCTATGTGTGTCGCGCTCCTGCTGGGATCGCACGCTGCGTCGAGAACAACTGTTATGGTCTCGGCTGTCCTGGCGGACAGGTGTGTCTCAACACCACGTGCGTCCCAGACCCATGCATGGACGTCACGTGCGGTGAGGGACAATTTTGCCGCGCAGGACAGTGCATTCGCTCGTGCGGTGAAGTCCCATGTCAGCGCGGGTTCTCGTGTCGCAATGGAGCATGTGTCGAAGACCCGTGCCGCGGCGTGATTTGCAGCGGTGGCCAACGTTGCCTAAACGGAACCTGCAGCGCCGACCCCTGTCAGGGCATCTCATGCTCAGGCGCGAGAGTCTGCAGCGAGGGCCGATGCATTGATGACCCCTGTGCACGAGTCACCTGCCCACGACTCGGCGAGCTGTGCGTTAGGGGTGAGTGCGGTCGCGCAGACCTGCCCACAGTAGATCCTCCCGAGCGTATTGTTAGTTCTGGCGGCGGATGCTCAGTCCGCGTTGGCAATACACCACGCGACAAGCAGTCACTGCTGGCCATGCTGGGCGTGTTGATTGTGTTCACTGCGAGTCGACGAAGACGTGCAAAAAACCTGACAAAATCCGTTGCGACCGTGCTAGCGATGAGCACTGGAGGACTTCTCGCGAGCTGTCAAACTCAGCCCTATTGCTTGAACTGCAACGAGATTTACATACCCCGTGTGGATGCGGTCGCGAGTGATCGCACCCAAGTGATGAACTGCCAGTCCCCCTCGCCCGAGGTCTGTGACGGCGTGGACAATGACTGCAACGGCGTGATCGATGATGGCTTTGATCTCCAGTCCGATCCGCGCAACTGCGGCGCTTGCATGACGCAGTGTATGCTCCCCCGCGCGATCGCGATGTGTGGGATGGGCCGATGCCGCGTGGGGATGTGTGACATTGGGTTTTATGACATCGACCGCGATCCGGCAAACGGGTGCGAGTACGCGTGTATTCCCTCGGGAGTGCGCGAGCTTTGTGATGGGCGGGACAACGACTGCAATGGCCAGATCGATGAGGGTCTTAACCGAATGACGGACATCAACAACTGCGGCGCTTGCGGTGTTGAGTGTCGGTTCACTGGCGCTGG
>JANNCG010001142.1:0-7117 GCA_031386385.1 Myxococcales bacterium | reverse complement strand
GGTATCCGTTTGCGGGTTCAACGTACTATCCATTTTCTGGAGCAATTTCGTTGATGGATCCTGGATACTGGTTTGCGGGATTGACTGGTTCGTATGCCCGAATTCGCGCCAGTGCCGAAGACATTACCCTCACAACACTGGCTGCAAATTGGGAGAACTGCTTTCTTCGCAACAACGCATCGGTCGCTACGTTCTTGCAACGTTGTCGTGGACCACACAATCCCGTGGCGCTCATTCGAACGGCGGACTTCACATGCAACCCGTATGGTGCAGTTGGGTGGTCTCTCAACGAATGCTGTGACTCGGACCCTCTGGCGACCAGTGTGAGTGCGGGACGATGCCAACCTCGAACACAAACAGGCGTGCGCTCTCCGGGAAACCAGACTGCATCAGAAACTTCGCTTGCCTTCGTGAGAGGGGGCGGGGTGGTGCACGACAGAATCGTCGTCGCGTTTAACGGTATTGGGCTTCCCGGCGGTGGCGATGTCCCCTTCACTGATCGCTTGGGTTGGGCGGTGACCGAAGACTCTGGTGCCACTTGGAGAGCCTATTCGCGGGGCAATACCGTGATGCCTCCCTTGAGCGATGCACGACTGACCCTCCGCAACTATCGAGGCGATCCATCGCTTGCGACGGTGGATCGCGTTGGAAGACCGAGCACCGTGTTGTTTGCAGACTTGGGCAATTCAACCAATCGTCCACCCGATGACAATGCGGACATGGTGGTACTTCTCACGTCCACTGATGGAGGAGAAACGTTCAGTCGTGTATTCAGCGTTGCTGAAGGATTCACCTCTGCGGCTGTGGATCAACCATGGATCGTGACGAATCCTGCCTCATCGTCGTTCTGGGTGATGTGGCGTGGGCTGTCAATCGGCAGTGAAACGGAGTTTCCCATCCATCTTCGAAAGGGCACGGTCGCCGAGGACGGTTCGGTGGTGTGGGGTGACGGGATCGGGACCACCGGATTTGTTCCTTTGACGGTATACCCTGGATTTGATCTTCCCCTTGGGATTGTGGGTACTCAGCACCCGCGGATGCTCGTGTTCAACGAGCCCGGCGCGGCGAATGAAACACTCGCAATCGTTTCGCATAGTGGAGAAAACGGGACGAACATGCTCTGCGCAAGCCCACTCGGCGACGACCGCGTCCGCGTCAGGCAGAAGACCGTGATCTATGAGCGCCGTCCAGGCGCACCACGAACGCGGTTTTCGAACAGTGCGATTTGCACCGGACCGGACAGCTGCGAATACAACCATGACTACTGTGTCGGGGGCTTTCTTGAAGCTGGACGTCGCGTGTTTTCGTCCGAACAAGTAGGTTTTGCCGTGGATTTAAGCAGGCAAATATATTATGTCGCACGCGCCGTTGAAGGCAGAAGTATTGAGATTCTCTCGCGTCCGGTGGCTCAGGTGGGTGGATTTTGGACAAGGATCGCGACGTTGGCTCACTTCACGAATTGGGTGTTTCACCCGCAGATTGCCGTCGCCGAAAACGGCCAACTTGGTGTCTCATTTTATTCGATACAATATGGCACCACCCTCGTGCAGCGAATCATGAGTGTGTCGATCGATGGCCCTCCACAGCGCGATCGATTTTGGACGCCGTGGTTGGTGTCGAATGGGACGCCCGTTAACGCTGTAGGGCGCTCGCTCGGCGAGTACGATCATCTCATCGCAATTCGGCCGTCCATCACGCCATCGCCCAATGAGCCCAATCCGCCTGTAGGAACGCCTGGGAGACGCGATTTGGGTTGGTCGCAACTATTCTACGGATCGTGGAGTCAAGGTACTGAAACGGTGTTTCTTAGTGGCGGTGGGCTACGATGAATCGACCGACTCTTTTGGCGCTTCGGATCATGGCCGTCATGACTTTGACGAGTTGCGGTCATATTGTCGCCCCTCCCCGCGATGGATTTGATTCCGACGGAGGAGGGGTTCTCTGTTCGACTGGAGCCACAGGGCCATGGATTTGGCCTGATATTCCTCCTCCAGCAAACACCGTTCAGTGTCACCCGTGGCAAACGTGCACAGCGCTTCCCGTCGTTGGGTTTGAATGTAGACCGTGATAATCCGCATGACCAATGAACCGATCGCGCACTAAATTCGCAGCAATAATCGTCATCGCGACGGGTGCGATGAGTTGTGGTCATATCGTCGCACCTCCACGCGACGGATTTGATTTAGACGCGGGAGGAGTCATTTGCAGCCTCGGAGCGGGGCCATGGATCGCTTGGCCTGATATTCCTCCGCCAACCGGGGCGGTTCAGTGTCACCCGTGGCAAACTTGCACAGCGTTGCCTGTGAATGGATATGTATGTCGCCCGTGATACTCTCCACAACCAATGAACCGATCGCGCACTAAATTCGCAGCACTAATCGTCATCGCGATGGGTGCGATGAGTTGCGGTCAAATCGTCGTCCCTCCACGCGACGGATTTGACTTCGACGCGGGAGGAGTCATCTGCAGCCAAGGCGCAGGGCCATGGATTTATTGGCCTGACATACCGCCATCACCAAGCGCGGTTCAGTGTCACCCGTGGCAAACTTGCACAGCGCTTCCCGTCGTTGGGTACGAATGTCGCCCGTGAGAACCGGAGTGAAATACCCCGCAGAGTTATTGCGCCAAACTCACAACACTCACACCCTATAGCGCCCCATCGCTCCGCTCTCTCATGGCCCGCTTGCTCGGTGCCGCAGGAGCCCCGCCCGAGTACTGCGGAGCCACGAGGGTGAGCACTGAGCGCTCATAGCTCTCGACTGCATAACCCAACGCGAGGATCTCAAGCCACGGACCCCACGGATCGGGCCACTGAGCAAACGGAGTCTTCTCAAACCCAATGGGCGCGAGCGCTGCCGCATACCCTGGTTGCTCGCGGGTAAACATCGCCGTGGCGCGCCACAGCGCCGCGAAGCGCACCAGGTCTGCGGTCATGACAACGCTAGGACACGAGACCGCAGCGCCGATAAAATCCAATCGCACGCGGTCAAAGAGCGAAGCTTTTCGCATGCTCGTGGTTGCGTGAAGCCGAACCAAGGGGTGCAGGTGTTGCGCTGCCCAGGACTGCCGTGGTCGCACAATCCATTGGATTTCTGCTGTCGGTTCGCACACGTTCCACGCTGAGAGGGCGCGCGCGAGCTCGCGTCCGAGGTGCGTACAAGCGTTGATCCCCGCGGCGTCCGAGGCAAACGCTAGCACTTCATCGCTGCTGGTCGGATGGTGCAAGATCGTCAGGTCAGGTTGTGCTACTGCCGGTCCTCGCTCAAGCCACTCATGCGAAATCACCCCCCTCGCCGCGAGCCGCTCCCAGCTCTCGCGCACATCCCCGTCTTGCTGCAAGATCCACCAAGTCTCAAACAGCCCTGCTCTTGAGGGGCGCAACAACAAGCGCCCATAGTGAGCGCCATCGATGAGCAAACGCATGGCCTCATCGTCAGCAGAGTGCTCTTCATGTCGCGGGCTGTTGTTTTTGTTTTTCTTGCGCTCCGTCAAGACCTAGCATTCTCCGTTGAGTTCGTTCGAAAACAGTATGACCACAAACACCGAAAAAGACGATAAATCCTCGCGACCCTGCCCGTGTCACTCGGGCAATCCCTACGCGAGCTGCTGTGAGCCGCTCCATCTACACACCATGATTGCTCCGAGCCCTGAGCGCTTGATGCGCTCACGGTACTCGGCGTTTGCGTTGAAGCTGATCCCGTACTTGTACGAAACCATGCACAGCGAGTGCGACGATCGCAAGCGCGTCCGCGCCGAGGTGATGCGTGGGCTGCGGGACGCAAGTGACAGCTTTCGGTACCTGGGGTTGAAGATTATTGAAGCGCAAACGGACCCCAACGATCAGCTGGGGTGGGTGCTCTTTCACGCGCGATTGTTCGAGCGCGGGACGGACCGCAGTTTTGTTGAGCTCAGCGAGTTTCGGCGTGAGGGCAGCGAGTGGCGCTATGTCAACGGACGCACGGCGCCGATTGGGGCGGTAAAAAACAAGCTCGATACGTTAACGATCGAGAATTTTCCTGTGAAAAAGTAAGAAGTACCTAACGCCATGACACTGAATGAAGCCGCACTTCACGCGTTGATCGATCACGCGTTTGATCACCTCTGTGAGCAGCCCCTCAACGCTTGGGTGGATGCCTCTCAGGTGCTTCCCGCGCTGGACGCGTCCATGACTGCCGAGCGCATCCAAGAGTACAACACGCGGCTGGGGATTCCGCTGCGCACACGGCTCATTGCGCGGGCTAAACAGAGCACGCTCGCGCTGCGGGTGTGGTTGCCACAAAACGTGATTGATCTGCTGGATAAACAAGCGGCGACGCCGGTGAGGATTCCTCGCAAATTCATTGATGAAGCGGTGGCGAGCGAGCAGGTGCGCGAGGGCGTACGGCAGATGATGAGCGAGACGCTTGAGAGCTTTGTCAGCAAGGCCACGGGCGCTGAGTCTTCTGGCGGCAGTGGGTCTTCGAGCGGCGGCGGTGGCCTTCGAGGGGTGCTCTCTTTTGGCGCACGTGCCGCGGTCGGTGTGGGCAAGGGGCTTCTCGGAGGTATGGGCGAAGAGCTACAGAAGCAGCTTCGTGAGCGCGCGAAGGACTTTGTCGATGTGTCCATGTCCGCGGTGCAAAAGCGCCTCGCAGAGCGACTCGCGAGCGAAGAGACCGCGATCGCCCTGGGAAAACGCAAGCAAAAGACCTATCAAAAGATGCTCACGACCACCGAGGCCGAGCAAGCCAAGTGGACTGAGCGGATGCCGTGGAGCAAGATCGACGAGCAGCTTCCGTCCGTCGTGACGCACAATCTCGCACGGGCTGAGCTGCGTACAGTGATCGAAGAAGAGACCCGCGCCGTGCTCGACACCCTTGGCCACGACTCCATCGGAACCCTCTTAGACCGCGCCGGGGTGAAACAACTTACACGTGATTGGGCGCACAAGCACGGTGTGGTTTGGATGCAGAGCTTCTTGCAGTCAGAGCACTGGCAACAGTGGCAGAGCAGCGTCGCGAGTTCAGGATAGTGTTTCGCGGTCGCCGTGCGCCGCAGCAAGACAGCGGCGCAGCAGCCTTCGCGCATAGCGCTCAGGAAATCCCCGCGTCATTAGCATTCCTCAGGGTTGGTGGGAGATGCTTTGAGCGTGCAGCGAAAGTGAAAGTGATAGTTTGAGGCAGAGAGGCTCGGAGCTATTCGCCGGTGAAGTTCGGTTGATCGACTGAACTTTTTAGCACCGCACGAGCATCTCTCACGTCCCCTGAGGAATGCCAATGACGAGGGGGCCCTGAGCGCTTCGCGAAGGAACTTGCGCGGATGTCTTGCCGTCCGCGAAGCGTGGACCGCCACGATGTGCGCGCCGCAGCAAGACAGCGGCGCATTTACCTTCGCGCATAGCGCTCAGGAAATCCCCTCGTCATTCGCATTCCTCAGGGTTGGTGGGAGATGCTCTGGCGGCACTGAAGCGTGCGTCGATCCATCAAACCTGAACTCAGACGATCCCTGAGAGCCGCTCTCACACGCACCCTTAGCTCGACGCTCAAAGCATCTCCAACGACCCCCGAGGAATGACAATGACGAGGGGATTTCCTGAGCGCTATGCGCGAAGGCTCTTGCGCCGCTGTCTTGCTGCGGCGTACGGCTGAGCCTTCGCGCCAATCAATCGTCTTCCCTGGGCCGCTGTTGTAAGATCTCTATCACCGCGTCCATTATTTGGGGACGCAACACACGAATGCCTTGGTTTTTTCGCGACGGATGCACGCGATTGCTCACGAGCGAGACCGCGATTTGCGCGCTTGGATCGCACCACAACATCGTCCCGGTAAACCCCAGGTGACCAAAGGTCTTCGCGCTCGCGTGGGTGCCTGCGCTTGATCCCTGTGCGCTCTTTCCGTCCCAGCCAAGCCGATGCGAGCCACCCTCTCGAACCGCGACCATGGACTGCATCGCTTCAGGGCTCATCCACTGCTTGTCGCCGTCACCGTTGAGCACTTGAAGCGCATACATGCCCAACTCTGCCAGGGATTTTGCCGTTCCAAATAGACCTGCGTGCCCACACACGCCTCCGAGCGCGTACGCATTCTCATCATGAACATGCCCGCGCATGGTCCGCCCACGCCATGAGCACACCTCCGTTGGCGCTGTCCCTTCGTCTTGCGCCCACTGCGCTTCACCCACTGGATGAAATTGCATCGCGTCCTGCAGTCCTAGCGGCTCTAACACACGCTCGCGAACCACCGTCGCAAGGGATACTCCGCTCACCCCTGCGAGCGCCTCACCAACAGTGATGTAGCCCAGGTCACTGTAGCGCACTGTCAATCCGTTCGGTTCGATTGGCTCTGCAAAAAGCCTCGAAAATACACTCTCTCTCGCACTGGGTGAGCCCGCATCCATGGGACTTGTGGACTCAAACATAGGGCACCACGCTGCAAGCTCAGACCGATGGGACAACAGCTGATCGATGGTGCTCTGCCCCGCGTGGGTGCCCTTGGATCGTGGCCAACATTCTTCGGCTTTGAGCGTGGCAAGTGACAGCCCTTCGCGCTCTGCAAATGTCACCCAGCTCAACGCGACAAGCGCTTTGGTCACGCTCGCCAGATCGTAGCAAGTGTCCACGGTGACCAACGCTGAGCTTGGCTCATAACTGAGCGCCCCGGATACCAAGTGAGCGCTCTGCCATTGCAGCTGCTTGTCTCGCCAACACACGCTGCACTGCACCCCAGGCGTGACCTTATCGCGCACCGCTTGGTCGAGTAGGTGCCTCACCCGTGTCCAATCACGCACGCGCATATTGCTAGCGAAAAACCTCAGCAAGCCACTGGCGAAGACCCGCAAGGTCATCCACATACTCAATCACCGAGGCCACCTCAGCGCTGATAAACTCTTCGCGCACCGCACGGGCAAGCCACTGGCGCTGGGGGTCGAAGTAGCCGTCGAAGTTCACCACAACAATGCGTTTGTTGTGCAGCGCAATCTGTCGCTCGGTGACCACTTCGTAGAGCTCATCGAGGGTTCCGAACCCACCCGGGAGGGTCACAAACGCGGCGCTCTCGGCAAACATGATGTTCTTTCGAGACGACATCGAGTCACTGGTCACCAACTCTGTCAGCCCCTGATGCGCAATCTCTCGCGCCTTGAG
>JANNCG010001139.1:0-3576 GCA_031386385.1 Myxococcales bacterium | reverse complement strand
CAACGGCAGAGAAGAAAAAACGAGCGGGCTTCACGGTCGGCATGACACGGGGAGGATAGATGTTTTTGCGAGGTTTAGTAGCTGCGAAGTGCGCTGTTCGTTGGGGCATCGCGCGCTGGCACAGAACGAGTTTTGGCAACTCATGGCAAAGCGCACACGTATCTTTCTAACCCCAAGAGTCCTGTGCTACCGCAGTTAGACACGTTGTTAAAATCATGACGATCGCAGGACGAAATTCGAACGGAAATTCAGGGCAGTTCATGGGCCCTCGCCTACGCAACGCGGCCAACGGCGAAGGCTCTATGGTCGCTCGCGAAGAGCGCGGAGGCCACCTTCCGCCGCAGGATATCGAGGCAGAAAAAGCGGTCTTGGGTGCGGTCCTCTTGGACAACGTGTCTTTTAGCGTAGTGAGCTCTGCGGTGATCGCTTCGGATTTTTATCATCCAGCACACGCGGTGATCTTTGACTGCATGCTTGTGCTCAACGGCCGCGGAGAGCCGATTGACATTGTCACCCTCAGCGCTGAGCTGCGAAGTCGTGAGCGGCTGAACACCGTCGGCGGGATGCAGTACCTTGGTGAGCTCACTGACACGACGCCCTCCATCGCCAATGTTGAGAATCACGCCCGGATCGTCGCGGATCTCGCACAGGTTCGACGCATGATTGGTGTCGCCCACGAGATTGTCTCTCGGGGGTATGGCGAGCGAGGGACAGCGGACGCTTTCTTGGACACCGCAGCGGCACAGGTGTTCGCGGTGGCGCAGAAGCGCTCAAAGAGCACGGTGATTCCGCTTGAAGTGGCGGTGCAAGAGGCGTTTGAGCGCATTGAGAAGTCTCTTGAGCGCGGCGCCAGAATCACCGGAACCGAGTCGGGCTTTCGCGAGCTCGACGAGATGACCTCGGGCATGCACCCTGGCCAGTTGATCATCGTCGCGGCTCGCCCCGCGATGGGTAAGACCAGCTACGTGATGTGCTTGGCCTCCAACGCAGCGAAGACCTCGGGCAAGCCCGTGTTGTTTTTCTCTCTCGAGATGCCACGGGTCGAGCTAGCGAATCGTCTATTGTGCGGTGAGGCCAACGTGGATCAGTCGCTGTTGCGCTCAAACATGCTGACCGAAGACCAGATGACGGCGCTCACCAGCGCGGCGTCACGGATCTACAACCTGCCCATTTATATCGACGACTCAGGGGATCTCACGTTGATGGACCTGCGCGCCAAGGCGCGACGGATGAAGGCTGAGCGAGATCTTGGGTTGATCGTGATTGATTACTTACAACTTATGAAGGCCTCGCGCGAGGTGATGGACTCGCGTGAACGAGAAATCTCTGAGATTTCTCGGGGATTAAAGCAACTCGCGAAAGAGCTAGAGATCCCGATTATTGCGCTGTCGCAGCTCAACCGTGCGGTCGAAAATCGCCAAGACAAGCGCCCCCAGCTCTCAGACTTGCGTGAGTCCGGCGCCATCGAGCAAGACGCCGACATGGTGATGTTTATCTACCGCGACGAGATCTACAATAAAGACACTGAAGACAAAGGGATCGCCGAGATTATTATCGGTAAGCAGCGCAATGGGCCTACAGGCACCGCGCGGCTGCGGTTTATTCGTGAGCTCACAAAGTTTACCAACCTTGAAGAAGACACACACGGATACGCCGACACCAATGTGGGCGGCGGGTATGACCCCAACGGCGGCTGACCCGGTCTGAGGTCCGCTACGTGAATCGGGAGGGCTAAACAGGGGCTTTGGCCGAGGGTTTGCAGACTCCAAGTTTGTAGAGTTGTTTGCTCACTGGGTGCTGTGAATTCACGGCGCACAGTGGCACAATTCGGACAAAGAAGTCCGTACAAGCCTATGACTGACATTGGTCCACGCCCACGTTTGTTACCCATCGCGCCAACGGCGCCTCCTGCACGACGCAACCTTCCGCTGGCTGGTGAGAGCCGCCCGGTGGATCAGCGATGGCGTCCCATTTATGCCGTCTGGGAGATCACGCTCGCGTGCGATCTCGCCTGTCGCCACTGTGGCTCGCGCGCTGGCAAAGAGCGCCCCGATGAGCTGAGCACCGCAGAGGCGCTCGATATGGTGCGTCAGATGGAAGAGCTCGGAGTCAAAGAGGTCACCATCATCGGTGGCGAGGCGTACCTACGTGATGATTGGGTTGATATTGTCCGCGAGATTCGTCGCCGTGGGATGATCTGCTCGATGACCACTGGAGGCCGCAATCTGACGTACGAGCGCTGTGTCGCCGGAAAAGCAGCGGGATTGCAGAGCGTCAGCGTGAGTGTGGACGGCCTTGAGTCGATCCATGATCAACTGCGGGGCGTGAAGGGCAGCTGGAAGGCCGCGTTTGAGTCCATGGCGAACTTGAAGCGGGCGGGGATTCCGTTTAGCGCAAATACACAGATCTCGCGACCGGCGTTGCGAGAGATTGAAGCGACGTTTGATGTGCTGATGGACGCGGGGATTCACTCGTGGCAGGTGCAGCTTACGGTCGCGATGGGCCGGGCTGCGGATGAGCCCGATTTGCTCATTGAGCCGTGGCAGATGCTCGAAGTGATGCCCATGTTGGCGCGCGTGCAGCAGAAGGCGATCCCGCGAAAAGTGAGGCTTTGGCCTGGCAATAACGTCGGATACTTTGGCCCGTACGAGAGCGTCATTCGCGGTGCGCTTCCTCGTGGGCACATGGCGTCCTGTGGTGCTGGCCGCTCAACCCTAGGGATCGAAGCAGACGGAACCATCAAGGGCTGCCCCTCGCTTCCGACCAACGACTACTCAGGCGGTACGGTCCGGGACCACTCTCTCAAGGACATTTGGGAGCAAGCCGAGCCGCTGCGGTTCACCCGCGATCGCACCGTAGAGGACCTCTCGGGCTACTGTCGCACTTGCTATTATGCCGACACGTGTCGCGCGGGATGCAGCTGGACAACGCACGTTTTGTTTGGAAAACCAGGCAACAATCCGTTTTGCCATCATCGCGCTCTTGAGTACTTACGTGAGGGTAAGCGCGAGCGCATTGTGCGCACACAGCCTGCGCCGGGGCTACCGTTTGATCACGGCCTCTTCGACATCGTGCTCGAAGAGTGGCCAGCGGATATGCTTGAGCGCGCACGAGAAGTGGTTCGTACAGGACAAGGATGGATCGAATGAGTTCAGAGATTCCGACATTGCGGCCGTGCACGCATTGCACACGACACATTAAGTCTAGCGAGAGCACATGCCCGTTCTGCAACGGCATATTGAGCAATGATTTCGCAGACTATTCTCACACGCTCCCGAGCAAACGATTGTCGCGCGCAGCGCTGGTGGCGTTTGGTGCAACCGTTGCAACCGTTGCGCTTGCGGGCTGTGCAGGGTCGGCCACCGCGGGGGATGCGAAAGATCTGTTAAAAATCTCCCGGCGGGATCCCGTACGGAGGCGCGACACCACCATCCATGGGAGGTGGCAATCCGTATGCCGCGACAGAAACCTCAGGCATTGCGTTGGGGTTATCCGTCTGGACCATCGCGTCTTGGCCCGCATCCCCCGCGGTGGCCGACCCTGCACAGCCCGCAAGCGCAACGGTTGCAACGGTTG
>JANNCG010001126.1:0-3142 GCA_031386385.1 Myxococcales bacterium | reverse complement strand
CGTTTCTGGTTGTCATGTGCTTGAGCGAATGAACTTACTCTGCCCTGCGCACCAAATCACTATGCACGTGGTGTACCTCGAGCGCTAACCCGGGCTCGTCATTCAACACGTGGTCCCTAACGATCCGTTTCACGCGCTGGGTCAAATCGATAACGGACCGGATCCGATGAACAGTGGGCGGTTTTAAATCAAGTCACGCCCGCGCTAAAATCTGGGACTCTCACGTGTCCAATCTCTCAGCAGAAAACCAAGGCACTCGTCGATTGTGCGCCGCTGTGATCTTCCATTTTTCACCCACTGTGAGCTCCTCGGGTGCTGGAAGCACATAAGCGCAATACTGCCAACTTGAGGTCGACGTTGGACTCTCGGGGTGGTTTTCGAACACGTTGCCATCCCCGAGCTCGAGGCGAATCCATTGAATGATTCCAAAACACTTACCGGCCTTGGTGATCGTCGTCTCAATGGATTGTTCTTGCGACCCAAAGTGCGATTCACTCTGAAAATCGAAGCGAAACGCCTCGATTGGCGGGGTCAAGAGCGTGATGCGCAAGTCATTTCGGCTCACGAATTGTTTGCGGGGCCCGATGGTGTTGAAGCGTCGAAGATCAAAACCAGCGACGCGCTCGACGGCGAGATTGAGCCCGATCTCGTGCCCACCAAACAACGCAATCATGACGCTCCCCACTGAAGGAATCACTCGACATCCCGGCTTGACCAAGCGTCGCTTGGCGTCTCCGATACTATCGAGCACGCCCTCGCCAAGAAATTCACTCGAAAAAATCTCTGCAATCAACACATCTGCGGGCGCCGGGAGGTCCTTGTGCGGGTCAAGCTTTATAGAGTTCTTGTGAATCACTCGCACACGATCCGTCAGGCCGTTGTCTGCTACGATTTGTGTGGCGGTCGCGGCGATCACCGGAGCGGCCTCGCAGGTGGTCACGGTCTTGGCGCCGAGCGTCGCGGCCATCATGGCGAGCAGCCCAGAGCCCGTTCCGATCTCAAGGACGTTGGACTCTGGGGTGATGACCGCCTTGAGCGCATCATAGTAAAACGTGTTGCGTTGCTGGTCGTTCATCATGGGGATGTGCCACTGCGGCACAAGCATCCCCATGGTCTGCGCCATCCCCGCAAGGGCCGTGATCAGTGACGGACGCAGCTCAAGTGCGCGCTGAAAGTTTCGCGCGGCATCTTCGAATCGACCGCCGATTCCCTGGACAACCGCCAGGTTGCAATACGCCTCTGCAGAGCTGGGCTTGCGCTGAATGACTTGCTGAAAGCGCTCCATGGCCTCCGCATGTTGCCCTTGGTCGCGCAGGGCGTGTCCGAGGCTCGTGAGAGCATCTACGTAGTCGGGACGTAGCTGCACGACTTTGCGCAGCAGAGCGATTGCCTCACCGAGCTGCCCCGCTCCCTTCAACGCGTTGGCGAGATGTACCTGCACCGGAATCAGCTCGGGCTTGAGCTGAAGCGCTCGTCGATAACAAGGAATCGCTTCGTCATATCGCGCCCGATCGCACAGGGCATTGCCGAGGTTATTGAGCAGCTCGGCTTGGTTGGGGTTTGCCTCAAGCGCTCGCTTGCAAGCCAAGATCGCTTCGTCGAACAGGCCAAGCGCGCGGTACGCTTCTCCTAGGTTGCTGTAAAACTCCAGCGATTTAGGCGACCATTCAAGCGCCGTCAGAATCATTGAGACCGCCTGTGCGTGCTCGCCCCGCTGGTGCGCAATCGCTCCAAGCAAGTGCTGCGCGTCTGCGTGACGTGGCTCGGCTTCGAGGATTTTTTTGTACAGCGCTTCCGCTTCTGCGAGCGTACCCGACCGGTGCAGCTGCATCGCTTGATTGAGAGTCTTGGCAATATCCACAGGAGGGGCCAATACTATCATTGAAGCTTGACCCAAGACTACATTCCACTGCGCTGATGTCCTCTGAGCGAGACAAACTGTGCGAGCGGATCTGCAGCAATTTGCTCAAGCGGCTCGCCGGCATCGCAATATCGACACACCGCGCGCACCGCTTCATCAAGCGTTCGCCACGTCGCATCCAGTCGCTTTTCGCCACTCCAAAACGTCACGCTGGAGTGACTCAAGACGCAAACTCGTTGACCCGTCTGGTCGCGTATCTCCACCCGAAACCAAGGACCTTGCTGAGTTAACCGCCCCCGAAGCGAGCTCTTTTGCTGTGCTAAGCACGCCTCAACGATAGGCAGCTCGTGCTGTGCCGCAGAACCGAAAAAAGGTTTGATTGGATACGCTGCCAACATTTTTTCAACCACACTCACTGCCTCTGCGAGCGAACACAGTTGATCATTCACGTAGCAGTGTTCTCCATCGCCTGGTGAAATCATCGGCAGTCCATCATTCACCCAAGGATAGTGTGAGCTCGCCGAGAAGCAAAAACGGTCTAGGCTCGAGAAAGAATAAAACTTGTTAGCTATGTAACTATGCGCGAGTAGAGCGATCGCAGGTCGAAGTTCAGCGAGGACATCAGCCGGGTCTTTCATCCGATCCGCGACATGCAGCCAGTGCCAGTGAGCAGGATCGATCGAAAGCACCGCAGCGTGACGCTCGAGCGCCAGCCCCTCAATCTGTTGGCACAGCGTGTCAGTCGACGCTCCCTCAATGAGCCACTTTGCGACGTAACCGGGAAGCGCCAGCCGCTCGTGAGCGATTGCCGTCTGTGCGTGCGCCACCGGTGCCTGTCCTATCCAAAAACTGCACTGCGTGATCTCGCCCTGAGCAGCGATCTGGCACGAGCGACCGTCGCCATACACCCATAACTCGTTGCTTGGTTCATCCCCGATGGTCCACCGAAGGCGTTGATCGAGCAGCGTGGCGAGTGAGCGCATCGCGCGAAGCTTCGCGTCCACAAAAGAAACCATGTTCGTCAGTTCATCAAGCCCCGAACCTGCAAGCCACACTTGTGCACACATCACAACCTCCTCGGTATTTTGTGTGCGTCCGTCCGCGAGTCGCCTGCCGTCGTCGAGCAGAACGACGAGGTACTGCGCACCCTCATGAGCCGCAGATGTGTGTTTGTATTGGCTACGTTGGTTCGCGGAGTTCATTCCGAGCATGAGTCCCGAGATCACGGGGTTGTACCAAAAGCAATGCACTCGCAGTTTTCGCGATCCGATCGGCCCAACA
>JANNCG010001098.1:0-5584 GCA_031386385.1 Myxococcales bacterium | reverse complement strand
TCCGTTGCGAGTGCAGGCGATGTGAACGGCGATGGCTTTGGTGATCTGGTCATTGGGGCCCGCACTGCCTCTCCGGTCGGGCGTGCGTTTGCCGGGACAGCGAGCGTGTATCATGGAAGTGCGGGTGGGATCCCAATGGCTCCCGTGAGAGTGTTGGAGGGTGTGGCAGCGAATGACTATTTCGGCAATTCCGTTGCGAGTGCGGGAGATGTGAACGGCGATGGCTTTAGTGATCTCGTCATTGGGGCATACACTGCCGCTCCGGGTGGTCGTGTGAATGCGGGGACAGCGAGCGTGTATCATGGCAGCGCGGGTGGCGTTTCGATGGCTCCTGCGAGAGTGTTGGAGGGTGTGGCTGCCAACGACCAGTTCGGCAGTTCCGTTGCGAGTGCGGGAGATGTGAACGGCGATGGCTTTGGTGATCTAATCATTGGGGCCCACAATGCCTCTCCGGGCGGACGTAGGTTTGTCGGGACAGCGAGCGTGTTTCATGGCAGTGCGGGTGGGATCCCGATGGCCCCAGCGAGAGTGCTAGAGGGCGTTGCCGCCAACGACTATTTCGGCTGGTCCGTTGCGAGCACAGCCGATGTTAACAGCAGTTGGCGACCCGCTCGCACATCGAGCCTCTGGCGTGAGCTCGCGACGAACGAGCACCCGTGCAACAAGCGCCCGAATCGAGCTTGAGAGCAGCGATCGTCTTCGCGACGCCGGGTGCTGGGTCATAGACTTGTTGCATCGCGTCACCGAACGCGTCGGTCGCGATGTGTTTGTGACGAAGGTCACCTCGGCTACGAAAGAGCTCGATACGGAGCAACGCGCACGGATGATGGAGCAAGTAGATGCTGCACGCACGGCGCTTGAGGTGCTCCACAAGAAGCTCAGCGCGAAGCAGTAAGCGACGGTGCTAGGGGTCGAAAATCGGGGGGGGATGAAAAAATGAAACCGCATTCTTTCTGCGGTAGATCTCTTAACGCGCGTTAAGAAAATGGGCTCTCGGAGGTGCAATTGCCCTTCTACGCAGTGCGCTCATGGGTGCACCCACAACAGAGCCATCTTGGTTGCCAGCCCGACGGCGCGTGAACGACTGCGACTCGGACTGATTCGTCTGCGGATTCGCCCTCGTGTAGATGCCAGGACAGCGAGCGTGTTTCACGGAAGCGCGATGGGCATACCGGTGATTCCGACACGCGTGCTTGAGGGTGCTGCGGCCGGCGATTTCTTCGGCTGCTCCGTGGCAAGTGTTGGCGATCGATTCAGGCGGGAGCGTGGCGGAGTCAGCGCAGGTGATAAGGCTCGCTTGCAGGAGGTGATCGCGTCGCGCGCCGCCCCTCCGCCCCGCCCCGCATCACTGTGCAACCTCGTGCATTCGATGGATGCATGGTTTTGCAGTCACCGAATGCACGGGGCTTGTACGGTGCGAGCCTCGACATGCTTCCGGCGAGGAGAAACCGCAGCAACATCGTCGTACGTGCTTTGGCATCGGCGTTGCACAAGGGCAGGACATGAGAATTCATCAAGGTGTATTTGGTGTGGTGTCGCTGCTCTGCACGCTCGCGGCGGGGCGAGACGCTGACGCACAAACGTCAACTGCTTCAGCGCTGGTGCCGATGACTCGCGTTGAAGAGCCGTACGACGGCGGTCCGGTGCCACTCGGAGCGTCCGTGGAGCGTCGCAATCGCGTCGGGCTAATCGTGGGGGGTTCGGTGCTGCTCGGCGTGGGGTACGTCTACGGAGCGATGTTCTGCGGGCTCCTGGGACTCGTGCCGATCGTCGGTCCGGCGCTGAGGATCCCGTACATGGTCTCGAACCGCGACTCCATTTCGATCGCCCTCATCGCGCTGCCATCGCTGGTGATGCAGGCGACAGGGCTCGGGTTGCTTCTCGGCGGAACCATTGGCGGACCGCGCGTTCTGGTCCGAAACGTCCCCTCGTCGCGGCCGAACGCCCTCAGCTGGCGCTTGTCGCCAGGCGCGCCGCAGACCACGTTTGGCATCTCCGTGTCAGGTGTCTTTTGACTCCGTGAATCTGCGCGGCCATCCCGGTCAACTAAAGGCTCGAGCGACGGCCTCGTCGAAGTACCATCGCCAGAACAGAGACCCTTCGCAGCTGGACGGCCCTTCGAAAGTTATGGAGGCTGTCTGATTGAAGCCGAAGCCACAGCAAAGAACCTCACAACACAGTGGCAATTTTTGATACGCGATGAGCTGGGGCTGCGGTATCCGGCGGTGAGTGCACACACCGGTGCGAACGCCACGAACCAAAATTTGCTTACCTGGACAGCCCAAATGTTGTCTACGCTTTGCGTTGATGATGATCCCGACTTCAGCGAGTTCGCCGGTGGCTTATCACTCACGCGACCTGAGCAAGCTCAAACGTCGGCTGGGGGCGCTCTGCGTGCTGCTCGCGACGCTCGGGGTTGCTGTCGATGCACAGGCGCAAACTGCCACCGCAACGACCACCGTGCCGCTCAACGAGCGAACCACGGACGCGCAGTACTACCGTACATCGGTCGATGCAACGCTCGGCACGACAACACCGTACCGCGTGACGCTTACCGCCAACGGAACGGACGCGCCCTCGGCGCCCACCCTTCCCGCAAGCTGTGTCGGCTTTGTGGTAGCGCGCGAGCCAACTGTCACGCTGACCGTCGGTCAGCCACTCGCGTTTACCCGATTTTTCACACACATGAGCGGCGACCCGACGTTGTTGATCCGCGACCCCAACGGCGCGTGGCACTGCAACGATGACAGCGTGGGACTTGATGCAATGGTCGAAGTTCGAGATGCTGCGCCGGGAGTCTATCGTTTGTGGGTCGGACACACGCAGTTGACTCAGCCGAGCGCGGGAGAGCTGTTCTTTACCCGTGATCCTGCGCTCTCGCTGAGCACACTGCGAGATGAGGCTGGACGACTGGTGATGAGCGGGCGGTTGTGCGTGACGACGGATGTTCCGACCCCAGAGGTGTTTGTCGATCAGCAGGTGCAGCGGGTGAGTAGCGGTTGCATTGACGGTGTTTCGTACGGACCGCACACCGTGGCGGTGCGCGCGCGAGGGTTTGCTGCAGTCGGCACTCTGGTGTCAATGACCGGACCCTTGATGCAGTACTCGGCAGCACTGCGGACCAGCGGTCGAAGCGCGACGACGCCACTCGATGAGCAACCCGTGGCGGCACTTCAAGCAGGCTGCGACGCGGACCAGCCCCTCGCCTGCCTCGCATTGGGCCGTGTTTTTAGTGACGGAATCCGCCTCCCCCTCAACACCGACCGCGCCCAGGCGGCGTTTACTCGCGGGTGTGCCGCGCAAAACGCCGAGTGCTGTGCGCTCGCAGGTGAGCCTTTGTTTGACCTGGCGGTTACGGACACCACGGCGCTTCAGTCACGCTTTGCCTTGGTCGCCCGTGCTTGTGCGCTCGGCAGCGCGTTTGGTTGTCGGTTGCATGGCCTCGCGTTGGTTCGAGCGCGCGGCGTGGCGCGGGACATGGCACAGGGAGCTGCGCTGCTTGAGCGTGCGTGCAACAATGGCGAGCTAACTGCGTGCATATTGCGTGCAAAAATGCTGCTGGATGCGCAGTATGGGCCAATCAACCCCGCGCGCGCTGCGCCCATGCTTACCCATGGTTGTGAGGGCTCGCTGGTCTCTGGCTGCGCCGCGTTGGGAAGCCTTCTCGCCTCTGGCGCACAGGGCGTGCGCCGCGATTTGCCCGCCGCGTTTGACGCTTATCTACAAGCGGCCACCGGTGGCGAGCTGACTGCGAGGATTGCGATTGGGTCATTCACGCGCCGCGAGCGACAACGCGAGGATCAAGAGGCCGCATTTTTGCTGCTCGATTCGGCGTGCCAAGCGGGACGTGCGCCTGCGTGCGAGCGGGTCGCGTCTTTGGACTTGGTGGTCGCCGAAAGCAGAGTGAGAGCGGTCACTCGTGCGTGCAGCAACTCACACGCGAGGTCGTGTCACTGGCTCGCGATGCGCCAGCTTTCGAGCGCCAACGCTCGTGAGCGTCAAGCGGGTCTTGCGGCGTTGGGCCGGGCTTGTACATTGGGGCACTCAGAGAGCTGCGAGCTGCGCGCGCACGGTGATTTGCCGGCGCCGTCAAACGACACGGAGCGAGCGCTTGCCTTGAGTCTTGCGCGATGGACTGAAACACCACAGAGCGATTCGACAACGGACCGTCGTTCGCGATCGGCGCGCACGCAATCATCCCCCATCACCGTGGTCTTTGTGGCAGAAGCCTTCGGCAACGGAACGTTGGCACGCCTCCGTGAGGTTCGCGCTTTCGCAGAAAATCATCCCGCGGTTCATTTTGTCGTGCTGCTCACCGCAGACGTTGACGATGGCGAGAGACTTCCACGAGACTTCGCTAACAACGCGGGCTCGGTGCCAGTGCGGCTGCGACGCGCCCGACAACAAGGCCTCACGGCAGGTTGGGCCACGCAGCTTGAGTCCTCTAGCGCGATGCCATCGTACTCGGTGTTTGCGGGCACTCGGTGGAGCGGATCGTATGTACTTCGTCGCTCACTCGACGAGCAGATAGTTCGCACACTGATCGATCACGCTCTTGTGGTCAATGCCAGCCATCCGGTTCGGTGAGCAAGCTGCGCCACCGCCGTGCAGCCATCGCTGTCGTGGGCGCGTCGCGCGAGGGCAATTGCGGGATAACCGTGCCCTCGCTGCACACGGAACCCGCCAAGTCACTCGATCACGCGGTTGTCGCGGCGTATGGCGCAGCTCCTGGCGGTCGCCGGATTGCCGGGACTGCGAGTGTGTTTCACGGAAGCGCAATGGGCAATACCATGGCACCAACGCGCGTACTTGAAGGCACCGCATCCTTCGACCCATTTGGCATCTCAGTGGCGAGCTTGAGAAATCCGAGAGCTCGGCTACTGCGCCAACTCCCTATCGACGCGTGCGGTTACGATCCTCGTTTCGCCTCTGCGGCAGCAAGAACAGCGCGATGTATCTCCGATGGCTTTAGCCGTTGAAAAATCCCCAGACTTACGCACCGAGCAGATCGAAGAGTGAGCTCTGCGCAGGTCACCGGTAGGCATGGTGTTTCACCCCTCGCACCAGATCCATCCAACGATTTTCTCTCGTGACGAGCCAGCAACGGGCGAGATTCTTCGGCGCAAGCGATCCTCCGCGGACGTTCCTCTAGGCAACTCAGGACCAATACTTCAATAGAACCGCGAGACGAACGCGAGTGTTACTTGCTCGGCGAAAATTGGCGACAGACAGCGCGTTTCGCGGAACCGTAGCTCTCGCATGTGGGCAACCCGCGCGAGCTGCGAAGTGTGCGCCAGCCGTCCCCATTCACGTCGCCTGCGCTCGCAACGGACCAGCCAAAGAAGTCATTCGCCGCCCCGCCCTCTAACACGCGGGCCGGGACCATTGCGATACCCGCCACTGAGCCGTGAAAAACACTCGCCGCCCCAGTGCGGATTCGGCCCCCTCGAGATGCGTAGGATGCACCGACGACGAGATCGTCAAACCCGTCCCCGTTCACATCGCCTGCGCTCGCAACGGGAAGGCCGAAGGCATCATTTGCCGCTACTCCCTCTAAAACGCGAGTGGGGGCCATTGCGATCCC
>JANNCG010001030.1:0-1702 GCA_031386385.1 Myxococcales bacterium | reverse complement strand
TGCGGGTGTTTGGGTTGAGTAGCTCGAACTCCGACGCGGAGAGTGAGAAGTGCCGAGCGGCATCGGACAGAGCCACAACCTGTCGGGCGAAAAATACGAGATCGGCGGCGGTTGTACCCGTCTTGTTGAGAATGATGAGAGCGAACTTAAATGCGTGATGAACCGCTGGAAAAACGAAATCTTCATTCTCAAAACTGTAAAACCGATCAAGCTCCGATCCGTCCACCAGCGTTGCAAAGTACTCCTTCGTTGTGTCATCGGTCGCGATCCCAGTCGGTACAATAAACCCTGCTCGTCCGCGGGTTCCAAGCAGCGCCCGATTGTGCTCCGCGAACAACGCGTACGTATTCACGTCCCCCTTGCCACACAGTGGAAACCTTGTTGATTGCCTAGCAAAATGACTCTGCCCCTCGGCTTCACGGCTCGCTGCAACCCACTCGTCCCACAGCGCCGGTTCATTCTCCGACAGCTTCGCGATGAGCTTCTTTCTCGCTGCCGCGTTGGTGGCCTCTGAGATCGCGACGCTCCGAGTAGCAAAAAATTCCAACTCCTGCAGCTTGACCCGCTCCCACGGCGGATTGCCAAGGACCACATCAAATCCACCCCTCGCAAACACCTGTGGAAACGCGATGTGCCAGTGAAAAAAGTGATACTGCTCCGCGAGCTTCGCCGTCGTGGTCACCGTTAGCGGAGCCGCATTCTTCGGCTTGTTTCGCAGCTGCCACCAAACATCGCTCGTGGGTGCTGCGTCAACCTGTGCACCCGCTTGCTTCGGCCATACGAACGCAGCACACCAAGTATCAGCAATAAGTTGTTGCGCTCGAAACGGGTCGGACTGAAGAATCTCAGCCCACCGAGACTCTTTACTCGTGAGCGATGTAAGATCAGCGTCCGAGGCTGCATCGAGTGCGACAACAGCCGCCGTGAGATACTGATCTTCATTCGCCGGCAGAGCAAAGAGCGTGTCGAGCGAGAGCAGTCCCTTCTGCCCCTCTTTGTTCCGCTTCTTCAACGCACTCGCGATCTTCTTGTCGTCCCCTTCAATCGGCTCCCACGCCGCGTCCGGAATGCCCTTGGCCATCAGCTCAGGAGTCGTTCCCATGAGCGAATTTCCACGCTGAATGTGCGAGTTAAGAAACGTGAGCGGCAGCCCAGGCTCAACCGCTTCCATCCACAGACTCACTTTGCACAACTCCACCGCCATGGGGTTGAGATCCACGCCGTAGATGCACTGCGCGACCACTTGTCTCAACGCGTGACGGTACTCTTTCGCCGACGGGGTTCCGTTGGATTGCAGCCTCGCGACGTGCGCGGCCAAGCGGCGCCCTGCGGCCAAAAGAAAATGCCCAGACCCACACGCGGGGTCCACGATCGCCAACCGCAACAGCGCATCCACGGGTTTCTCTGGGTTCGCGGCGATCGTACTGAGCACCACCGGCTCAAGCGCGCTGTCGAGCAACACCTGCACCAAGCTGTCCGGCGTATAATAACTGCCAGTCGTCTTGCGTGCGTTGCCCTTGGTCTCGCCACCGGTCGCGAACGCAAACGCCCTCCCCCCCGTTACAATCTGCGGAACCAGCTCAAGCAAGCTCTCATACACGCTGCCAAGCTCTTCAGGCCCCATGTCGCGCCAGTTGACCCGCGACAATCCCGTGTTCTCACGCAACCAACACAAGCGAAATACCGCACTCAACAAGCGGTG